>CAYQKI010000048.1:1360-5987 GCA_964418105.1 uncultured Methanotrichaceae archaeon
CCTCCCGGTCCTCCAGGTCTTCCAGAACGGCAATATCCGCCCTGTAGCCGGGAGCGATGGCCCCCAGATCATGCAGGCCGAAGTACTGAGCGGCATTGAGGCTGGCAATCTGCAGAGCCAGGATGGGGTCCAGCCCCTGCCCAATAGCAGTTTTAACCATGAAGTCGATGTGCCCCTGGCCCAGGATGTCCGCAGGATGCCGGTCATCGGAGACGAACATGAACTGCCGGGCGTTTTGGGCTGTGACGGCAGGCAGCAGGTCGATGAGGTTTTTGGCGGCGCTGCCCTCCCGCAGCATGACATGCATTCCTGCCCTCAGCTTCTCCCTCGCCTCCTCGATGGTCGTGCACTCGTGGTCGGAGCGGATGCCAGCACTGACGTAGGCGGAGAGGTCGCGGCCCGACAGGCCCGGCGCGTGTCCATCCACCGGCCTGCCAGCAGCCAGAGAAAGCTTCTTCATCACCTCCGGGTCGCGGA
The DNA here is from genome assembly GCA_964418105.1 of uncultured Methanotrichaceae archaeon. GTDB lineage: Archaea > Halobacteriota > Methanosarcinia > Methanotrichales > Methanotrichaceae > Methanothrix. The sequence continues at coordinate 1,838 of CAYQKI010000048.1, forward strand.
ATAGCACCCCCGGATAGTTCATGACCTCGGCAAGTCCAATGACCCCATCCTCCCCCAAGAGGCGGGCCAGCGCCTCTGAATCAAGCCTGGCCCCGGCGCTCTCCAGATCTGTGGCCGGAACGCAGGTGGGGAGCATGACAAAGACATTTAGGGGAATATTCCTGGAGGAGTCGAGAATATAGCGGATCCCCGCCTCACCCCAGACATTGGCTATCTCATGCGGATCGGCGATCACTGTGGTCGTGCCCCTGGGCACCACCGCCCTGGCAAACTCAGGGACTGTAACCATGGCCGACTCGATGTGTACGTGGGCGTCTATGAATCCGGGCGCGAGGACCCTGCCCTCCATATCCAGAATCTTTCTGGCGGAAGAGCAGTCAAAGCCGGCAATCCGGCCCCTGTGGATGGCCACATCCGCCCGGTGCACCTCTCCGGAGAGCAGATTGGCCACGCGGCCTCCGGACAGGAGGAGGTCGACCTCGATCTCACCGCGGGCGGCGGCGATGAGCTCTTCATAAAGGAACATAATTAGATGCAATTGCTTTTTCGCCTTTTATCCTGTCGCTTTGAGATCGTCCTTTGAGATCATTAATGGAAATTGATTGATACTATCAGGATCTTATTTATCCTGAAAGAATAATGTCCTGGTGAGAGTGAACATCATGGAAGAGCCTACGGTTGAATCGGTATTTGGGGCAAATGCAGGTGCCGTCTGGAGAATGCTCCATAAAAACGGTCCCAGCAACATTTCAGACATTGCCAAAGCCACATCACTGTCCAGGGAAGAGGTCCACGGTGCGTTAGGATGGCTGGGCCGCGAGAATAAGATAGTCATGACCAGGCAGGCGCGGGTTGTGTTCTTCTCATTGCATGAGTCTGAATTGCGCACGAAAGCTCCGGGCGGCGCCACGGGCAGAGCCCCGGGCAGCGCAAAAGGCAGCAGTGCAACAGGCATCGCCATGCCGGTTGCACAGCGCGAAGAGAGAGCGAGCCCCAAGCCGAAGAAGGCGGCAAAGGCCGGCAGAATCGGTGCTTCAAACACAACGGTTCAAGCTGCCAAAAAAGCCCTGGCATTTATCCTGGCAGAGCTTGATGAAAATCGCGAACCTACTATTGCCCAGGTGTCCAAAGCATCCGGCATGCACAGCAGGCAGCTTGGAAAGGCCCTCTCCAGCCTGGAAGTAAAGTCCAGATCCATCCGCAGGAAGGGCAAGAGCGCTCAGATCTATCCGCTGGATCTAAAGGCAAGGGTATGGGAGCTGGCAGCACTTGATGCCGAGGGGCTGCAGAAAATGATGCAGAAGGCAATTGAGGCTGGAAAAGCAGAGAAAGGGGAACGTCTCACTGTATTTGACTAGCTCTCCTTTTTTCTTGGCATGCATCTGCACACAAATCTGAATATAAATCTGCGGGCCAAGGCGAAAGTGTCAATGAAATTCGATTTGGATATTTCAGTTAATCTTAATAGTCAATAATGCACCATTATCCTTATGATAGCCATCAACAAGCATTCTATTCCTCCCGTTGAAGTTGTGGAGCGAAAGGGGCTGGGGCATCCGGACACCCTGGCGGACGGGATATCAGAGGCCATATCCCAATCACTCAGCCGGATATATCTGGAGCAATTCGGCAGGGTACTGCACCATAATGTGGATAAGGTTCTGATCATCGCCGGAAAGAGCGCCCCCTGCTTCTCCGGCGGCAGGATCATAACGCCACCCTCCGTGGTGGTGGGCGGCAGAGCCACACGCCCACCCAATATGCCCATGGGAGAGATCATTGAGAATGCCGCCACCTCTTATCTGCAGAGAGCTGTAAAAAACCTGAGATCTTTTCGCATCGAGCCGCGGCTGGAGGAGGGAGCGGCTATGCTGAGGAGCCTCATGGGCCAGGGAGCCAATGATACCTCCATAGGCGTGGGCTATGCGCCCTTATCCTGGACGGAGAGGCTGGTCCTCGATCTGGAAGATGAGGTGAGAGCAGTCCCGGCCGTGGGCGAGGACATCAAGCTCATGGCCGTGCGCCGGGAAAGAGAGCTCACGCTGGTCGTGGCGGCGGCCATGGTGGACAGGTTCATCAGCTCCCGCAGCGATTACGACGAGGCCAAAATGCGCGTCATAGATGCGGTTCTGCGGAAGGCGAAGAGCAGCGCCAGGAATGCAGACGCCGCACGTGGTGAGGCTGACACTCCAGAGGTTGATGCGGAGCATATCGAGGCGTTCGTGAACTGCGCCGATTCCGGGGAGAACATCTACCTCACTGTGACCGGCTGCTCCATTGAGATGGGAGATGACGGGGCTACGGGCAGAGGCAATCGCGGCAACGGACTGATAACGCCCATGCGGCCCATGACCCTGGAGGCCATTGCCGGGAAGAATCCGGTCAGCCACGTGGGCAAGATCTACAATGTAGTTGCCCAGAAGGCGGCGGGGGAGATCGCGGAGATCGAAGGGGTAAGAGAGGCGCGCGTGACCCTGGTCAGCAAGATCGGCTCTCCCGTCAGCCGCCCCCTCATCCGCAGCGTCCAGATCAGCGAGAGCGGAGGCCTGAAGGCGGGAGCGGCCCTGGAGTCAAATGTAAACGGGATTCTCAACTTCTGGCTGGAGAGCACAGGGGATCTGGTGGAGCAGTTTGTCAGGGGAAAGCTGAGCCTGTTTTGAAACGCTTGCTGGGCCACTTGCGGCGCAGCATTTCAGCCAGGCGCATCATTGTCGAGAAGATTCATATATCAAAAGAGTCTCAGCATAGCCACACAGAGCGGCTGTGGTCCAGCGGTTATGACATGGGCTTCCCAAGCCCGTAACCCGGGTTCGAATCCCGGCAGCCGCACGTTTTCTTTAAAATCGAATCATCGAAGGAGGAGATCAGGTTCTGCAGGTCGGACAGAGACGCATCCGAGGCTCCGGCTGCCGGCAGGGCCGCCATAATGACCATCGCAGCAATCGAGGCCAGACCAATTCCGCTGATATCCTTGCACGCCATGAACAGATCTGATGAATAAGAAGGAGGGAGGCAAAAGCCAGTGATGTAGGAGGGAAGAAGGCACTTCGACCTTTGCCACCACTATGTACGTCAATTGACGGATATAAGCCTTTCGCTCCGCCGTTCCATCGCGGCAGAAAATGCGCAGCTCTTCTCTATTTCAAACGGGTAGCCTGAAGTGACCTATCTTGTAGTCTTCCATCCGTCTCTGTGCGTACTCTGTGTTCTCTGTGTCTCTGTGGTGAAAACGTCGTTAGCCACTGGTTATAGCCAGCGCTAACGGCCACCACAGAAGCGAGAGAAGCGCACAGAGGACTCACAGAGACGAAAGTGTCGGAAAACAGCATCAATCGAGTTTGCGGCGGGCCAGCGCCGATCCGCAGCGCCCTTTTTGGAGGAGCCTGTCACCGAAATGACCGCCTGACCCTGACCGAAGCTCGACATCAAGCCTGGTCAGAAACGCCTTCGCAGCACTGGACTGTTGCACAGTGTCCGTCCTTCCGGAGCCCGATTGCACCGCCAGATGCCGGGCCTGCTTGGCTTCTGCCAGAGCCTGGTGCCGCGCCATGGTGCATAACCGGAAATAGGATGATGCATATTTGGCATACTACGCCAGTTAAGGCGTGTATCTCTTGACCCAATTTGGTCACTTGCATCTCCTGCGCCCTGCCAATGCCGCCCCCGATGGGCAGCACGCCTCTTTGGACCGGGAAATTCGTGGCGCATCTACGGTGGGATGCGTCTATCGAACTCTTCGGCCTTCAAAAGCTATACGGCCGGCGTTTTCCTTTTTTATGCAGCTTCTTTGACGCGGCAAACTATCTATATAATCGTTATGGATATTTGTAGTTTTCGGTCGGTCGCCTGGCCAGGGGTAAATTGACGGAAAACGGCATGTTTAGGAGACTGAGCAATATCCATGCAAAGAAGCCAAAAAATTGATGAACCGTTGGACAATAATTCGGTCGCCACAGAGCATATCGCAGCCGCAAATCCTGCTAGAAGCAATAGAGCAGCCGCGAGATGACAGCCGGCGGATCCTCCTGGTGTGGATAGGTGGCTGCAGGAGCGATACATACTATTTTAACTTATTAACAATGTTATGAATGATGCCCGGCCCCTCAAAACATCAGCCACTGCACACCCATAACAGTGGCCGTGACTATGA
>CAYQKI010000048.1:6087-15672 GCA_964418105.1 uncultured Methanotrichaceae archaeon
CCGGCCCCTCAAAACATCAGCCACTGCACACCCATAACAGTGGCCGTGACTATGACCCCGGCGGCGGCAATCCCGGCGGCTATGGCCGCGAAGGCTGGCCAGAAGCGAAATCCCAGCAGGAAGGCGATGGCGCACCCGCTCCAGGCTCCGGTCATGGGCAGGGGAATGGCCACGAAGACTGCCAGAGCGGCCAGCCCGAAGCCCTCATGGTCCTGGATGTACTTCTTGCGGGTTCTGGAGAAGAGCCAGGAAAAGAACATCTCTCCCAGGGAAAAGCGCCTCAGATAATCAGATACCGGACCGAGAAAGAGAAGCAAGGGAATTACAGGCAGAAGATTGCCGAAGACCGAGAGAAGATAGGCATCCAGGGGAGAGTACCCGTAAACGCCTATTGCCAGCGGGATGGCCCCCCGGACCTCGGATATGGGAAGGGCTGCCGCCAGAAGCGTCATCATCCAGCCTGGAAGAACGGGAAGGGCAGGGAGAATTCTCACTCACCTATGGTTCCCTTGATCTCCACCTTGAAGACTGCCTCCTGAGCCGGAGAAGAGACGGATATGGTCAGGTCCACAGGAATCTTTCCGAGGGCTATGGCCAGGGGCTTGTCCGAATTGCCGACCTGCACATTGACTCCCTGGGACAATTTTGTGATGGCGCCTATGAGCGAGGCGAAGTCCACCACCTTTGCCGCAGACGACAAATCGGGAATGATGGTGATGGGAGAGACCTCGATTGGCCCGACGGCTACGGGGCTCTTAGAGTCGCCCGATATCCTGGCGGAGATGGGACCGCCCTCTCCGGAGACCTGGACGCTCAATGCCCCATCTTTTCCCGTCCCCTTAACCTTGGCTACCAGGGGGCGCTTTTCCTGATCCTCCGATCCCTGGACAATAGCCCGCGCATCTGCATCAACCTTGAAGGTCACCATCGTATCACCGCCACAACATTGTATTTTCTGGGATATAAACCCTGAACCTATACTCAATAAATAAAATAATATTATCAGCGAAAGACTGATATCTTCGGTATGCACATTATGTACCGATGTTTGAAGTAGGGTATCTGCATATTGACAACCCCATTGCAGTCATTTCTTCTCAAAATCACCCGGAGTTTAGCAACGCAGCGGGCCTGCTACTCCTGGACGGCTTCGACCTTGACGATGTCTCCATGGAAGAGATGCAGGCCGGGCTGGAAAGAATGAAGGCCGAGAGGTCCAGAGGGTGCCCCGGAAAAGAAAAGGGCACCATAGGCATATCTGCTACCTGCTCTCGCGACGAGCCCCTCATGGATGCCGCCCGGCTGGCCGGCCGCAATCTATGCCTGCTTGATCTGAGGCTCTCCAAAATCCGCGATCCAATCCGGATGCTGGAGCTGATCCCACGCCTCAAGCGCTGCGGAGTGACCCTCTCCCTGAGAATACGCCCGGAGGACCTGTCACAGGAACTGCTGCAAAAGCTGAACGAGAGCGAGCTTGATATCATTCACCTGGATCTGCGCGGCCTGAACGGTGCCGGCCCCAAGATCGTCAAGAAGGCCAAAGACAGCCGCGGCCCGGCCATCATGGCCCTTGCCGATATCGGGGAGTTTGATGATGCCAAAGATCTGCTGGCTATGGGCGCAGATGTGGTCTGCTTGCGCGGGGCCGACCCGGAGTTTGCAGACTGGCTCTCCGGGGCCATGCAGGAGTACGACTGCCTGAGCGGCTGGTGCAACGCCCCCAAGCACATCTGCGCGGGCGGTGACCTGCGCGGACTGGCCTTCTGCTGCCCTCCCGTCAAGCACTGCCCGGTTCTGGGAGCACTGAAGAAGTTGGGGATGACACCGGAGGAGTTTGTGGCCAAAAAGCTGGCCTTCGCCCAGGGCACACCTCTGGAGAAGGGTGAAGGCACCTGCTTTGGTAGCCTCGTCTGGTGCTGCAAAGCCACCAAACTGTGCTACCTGAGAGATGCGGCCATGGCCAGGATAGGGCTTTCGGCAAAAGAGTACATGGAGTTGAAAAAGAAGCTGGCGGAAGATATCCTCAGCCGGCCGTCCTGATCAGCGATTTATCCTCCAAAAATTTTATGGCTCATCATTTCATGACCCATCATTATAGCGACCCCGATCGCATAGCTCAGAGCGCAGTGCTGGCTATGCTCTTTGAGCTGTCCTCCAGCCCCAAGCCGGGAAACGTGGACCGCTGCCATGACTTTCCCGACATCGGCTTTCACCATTTCCTGGCCAGCGCCGTCTCATCCTACCCCATCTTCAGAGAGGCTGCGCGGGCTGGGGAATTTGGGGAAGGCTCAGACGAAAAGAGCGGGAGAGGGCAAGCTGTGGGCTCGCTCATCCGCCAGGCGGTCGCTGCCTGGCATCTCTGGGGTCTGAAGAGCAACACCCACTTCGGCTCCCTGACCCTGATGATGCCCATAGCCCTGGCTGCTGCCCGGCCCGGAGATCTGCATGATGAAGTGAGGCGCGTCCTGGCTGAAACCACAGTCTCCGATGCCGTGGAGTTCTACAGGGCCTTCCGTCTGGCAAAAGCCCGGGTAGCAGATGTGGAGAGCTTCAGCCTCAACGACGATGGCTGGGAAGGCGACATTGGCGGCAGCAAAAAGACACTGCTGGAATTGATGCGCCTGTCCTGCGGGCACGACCTCATCGCCCGGGAGTGGTCCACCGGCTTTGAGCGCACATTTATCCTGGCAGACAGGATCGTGGAGCAGACGCAGGAATGGGGCATCAACGATGCAACTGTGAGGGTCTTTCTTCAGGCTCTCTGGGAAGAGCCGGACAGCCTGATCTGCGCCAAGTTCGGAATAGAGGAAGCCCGCAGGGTATCGAAAATGGCAGGCGAGGCCCTTCTCGATGAAACGCTCAACACAGCCCGGGAGATTGATGCCGAACTCCTGGAGAAGGACATCAATCCCGGCTCCACAGCGGACCTGATTGCAGCAGCTTTATTTATCTCCATTCTGAGGGGTTTGAGGTTTTAGTCATGCTTTATGGAAATGAAGGCCTGGATGAACTGGGAATACTGGACGGGATCAATGAGGTAATCGCCACAACGGAGACGCGGGGGCGGGTCAATGCCGCGCCTCTGGGCATCATCAGAGAGGGCGACAGCCTCTACGTCCGTCTCTTTTTGGGAACCCATACATATGAAAATGTGCTCACCAGGGGCTGGTTTGTCGCCAACGTCAGCCATGATGCCTGGCTCTTTGCCGAGACAGCCCTGGAGGACCTGTCCCCCCAGTACTTCACCCGCCGCGAGGATCTGCCCGTTCTCAAAGATGCCGAGGCCTGGGGCCTTTTCAAGTGCGAGGCCTTTGCCACGGACATCATCATAGCCAAAGTGGAGCTGGTCAAAGGCGAGGTATGCAGAAGGGACTTTCGAGCCGTCAACCGGGGGGCCAATCTGGTGGTGGAGGCGGCGGTGGCTGCCACCAGGTACCTGGCTTTACGCACCGACTCCTATTTTGAGGAGCTCTTGAAGATGCAGAGGATAATCAACCGCTGCGGCGGCCCCAGAGAGAGGGAGGCCATGGACCGGCTCATGGACAGAATCGACAGTTTCACCCACATGCGCTGACCGGCTATGCTTGACCGCCTGCCGACCGGCTGCCAGAGCCTGGACCTCCTCCTGGGGGGAGGATTTGAATCCGGCATAATCAGCCAGCTCTACGGAGAGTCGGGCACGGGGAAGAGCAATATCGTGCTACAACTGTCGGTGCAGGCTGTGGCCAGGGGCCTGCGCGTGATTTTCATCGATACGGAGGGCTTTTCCGCAGAGAGGTTCAGGCAGATAGCCGGCCCGGGGGCAAAGGAGGCGGCGGAGAAGATCATGATATTTGAGCCCATGAGCCTCGAGCAGCAGGCCGTCTCCATTCGCGATGCCTCCCGCATAGCCGGACGGGATGTGGGCCTGATCATCCTCGACTCGGCCACATCCCTCTACCGGGTGCTGCTTGAGGGCGAGGACAGCCGTCCGGCGCGGCGTACCCTCTCCTCCCAGCTCTCCGAGCTGCAGGAGATTGCCAGAAGACAGGGCATCGTTGTGGTAATAACCAACCAGGTCTACATGGACATCGAGAATGATGTCCTCCGGCCGTTGGGCGGAACCTACCTCGAGCACATGTGCAAGGCCATCATATTCCTGGAGAAGAAGGGAGAGGGAGTTAGGAGCGCCAGGATAATGAAGCACCGCTCCCTGCCGGAGGGCTCGACCGCCCAGTTCCGGCTGACGGCCCGCGGCGTGGAGTAGCTCTCATAGCTTCAGCTTCATTATGATCGCCGCCTCTCCGTCGTTGTAGTAGGCGGGGCAGATGCCGATCATGCGGAATCCCAGCATGGAATAGAGGGATTGGGCCTTCTTGTTGCTGACCCTGACCTCCAGGGTGGCTCCTATCGCCCCCATGTGCCGAAACCTCCTGATCTCCTCAATCATCAGCCTCATTCCAACGCCCCGCCCCTGGAAACCAGGCCGGACTGCCAGCCAGAAGACACGGCCCTCAAAGGGAGAATGCTTGAATCCCAGTACGAATCCGGCTATGATCCCGCCCACCTCCGCGACAAGGGTGCTATGGGGGTGGTATTCGTAAAAGGCGGCAAAGATATTGGGATCATACCCCCCGAAGACGTCTCTATCGATTTGTATGGCCGCCTCCAGGTCGGACGGCAGAAATCTCCTGATCACCACAGGATCCCTCAAGGCTGAGGCATCGACCCCGTCCACCAGCCCACCGCGCGACTGTCCTTCCGGCCACATCATTTTCTGTGCACTTCTCCTGAGGGGAAATAGTTTATCAGAAGATTTTTTAGGCTTTGACATGAATACCTAGAAAGAAAGATTTTGCCCGGCAAAGGGATGAAATGAAAAAAATTCAAATGCAAACCGCACTGTTTGCCCTGGTACTGCTGCTCGCCTGGTGGCAGGCCGGCATGTGGTATCAGGAGCGGCTCATGGCTGAGGAGCATCTACGGGTAGCATCCGGCCTTCATCCCCAGGGCAACTCCCTGGCCATGGCCATCAAAGAGAGGCTACAGTTGCTGGAAGGCCTCGCAGCCTTCGTCCAGGCAGAGGTCGCATCTCCCAGGCCGGCTATTAATGAGGAGTTTTTCAGCTTTTCTTCTCAAATCTATGCCAGCAGCAGCGGCATTCGCAATCTGGCCGTCGCCCCGAATGGCGTTTTTCGCTATGCATATCCACCGGAAAGCAGGCAGGGGATGATTGGCCAGAGCCTCTTTTCCGATCTCCAGCCAGCCTTCCGAGGAGATGTGCAACGGGCGGCAGACACCGGCAGTATAGTGGTCTCCCGGCCTCATCAAATGAAGAGGGGCGGCCTGGGGATGGTGGCCCGGAAGGCCATCTACGAAAACGATACCCTTTGGGGATTTGTATCCATGACCGTGGACATCCCCACCATCCTCAAGGCAGCAGGTTTGAACTTCTCATCCGGTCAACTTAATATGGCCCTGCGCGACGGTTCGGATAATGTCTTTTACGGGGACAGCTCGGTCTTCGGGGATGAGCCGGAGACCTTCACAGTCTTGCTAGCCGACAGCCACTGGGAGCTGGCCGCAGTGCCGGCCGCCGGATGGGCGGGGTCAGTGCAGGTGCCCCTGCGCATGGCTCAGATGGGAGGACTGGTGATCATCTGCCTGGTTATCCTGCTCTTTTACCTGACTGTCAGCAGGCAGGACACTTTGAATCTGATGGTCACCGAGAGGACGGAGGACCTGAATCGAGAGCTTACAGAGAGGAAGAGGGCGCAGAAGGCTCTTCAGGAGAGAGACCTGTATCTGAAGGCCATATTCCAGGCGGCGACAAACGTGGCATTCATCATCGCCGATTCCAGGAGCGCACAGCCGCTTGTCATTGATTTTTCCCCCGGCGCTGAGAAGGCCTTCGGTTGGCGCCGCGATGAGGTCATCAATGAGCCTGTCTCCATGTTCATTCTCCCCCAGGATCGAGAGAGGCTGTACAGGGCTGCAGCCCGCATGAAAGAGGACAGACAGTCGCACTCCGGATTCATCTACCTGCTGAGGCGCTCTGGTGAGATATTTCCGGCAATGTACTCCATACATCCCCTGCTCGACGAATCGGGATTCATCTATGGCGCTCTGGGCGTCTGCATCGACATGACAGAGCAGAAGACTTTGGAGGAGGAGCTGGTCCGGGCTAAAGACGCTGCAGAAGCCTCCTCCCGGGCCAAGGCGGAATTCACAGCCAGCGTCAGCCATGAGATGAGGACGCCTCTGAACGCCGTCATAGGCATGACCGACCTGCTGCTGGAGAGGGATCTCGACCCGGTAGCCAGGGACTATGCGGAGACGGTGAGAAGCAGCGGCCTGTCTCTCCTGGCCATCATCAATGAGATCCTGGACTTCTCCAAGATGGATGCCAGGAAGATGGTGCTGGCTGACGAGCCCTTCGACCTCAAGGAGGCTTTGGAGACATCCCTGGACCAGGTGGCGCCCTGGGCCTCGGAGAAGCGGCTGGAGGTGGCCTACTTCATAGATGAGGGCGCTCCGGCGAGGATCCTGGGAGATGCTCAGAGGCTGCGGCAGGTTCTGGTAAATCTGCTCAGCAATGCCATTAAGTTCACCGACAGGGGAGAGGTTACAGTCAGCGTATCCAGAGAGAGAGATGCAGCAGCCTCAACTGAGGAGCAGGGGGTAAAATCCGCCTCCACCGGCAGATCTGAGGGGGGCAGGCTCCAGTTTCACGTCGTAGACACGGGCATCGGCATACCTGAGGATCGCATGTCCCGGCTCTTCATCCCCTTCAGCCAGGTGGACACATCCCTGTCCCGGAAGTACAGTGGAACCGGGCTGGGTCTTGCCATCAGCCGCAGGCTGGTGGAGCTGATGGGAGGCAGCATCTGGGCGGACAGCACTCCTGGAATGGGCTCTCGCTTTCATTTCGCCATTCCCCTCAAGCCTGCCCCTCCGCAGGCTGGTGCAGACGGCCCCCATGATGAGGACTATTCTGCACTGGCGAAAAAGAGGGCATTGATCGCAGTTTCCAGTCCAGCAGGCCGGGAGATGGTGGCCAGGCATGTGAGAGCCTCTGGCATGACTTCAGCCAGGGCCATCTCCGGTGAGGAGGCAGTTCTCCTCCTGGCGGCGGAGAGATTTGATGTCGTCGTGGCCGGGTCCGATCTGCCGGATGCAGAAAGGCTGTGGGAGAGGCTCGAACAGGACGACATGAAGTTCATTCCGGTGATACAGGTCGCCTTTTTGGGGGAGAAGGCCCGTCCGGCGGAGGGCAGGCTCTCGGCATTTCTGACCAGGCCGGTGCGGGAGAAGCAGTTGGGCGGAGCGCTTCTTCGCATCTTTGAGGCTCTGAAAAGAGAAAAAGAAAGAAATGAAAAGCCGGAGGCAGAGACGGGCGCAAAGGCCAAGAGGCCAGTCCAGCCTGCCAGCCATCTGAATTATCGCGTTCTATTGGCGGAGGACAATCCCGTCAATCAGAAGGTGGCCCTGGCCATGCTCAGGCACCTGGGATACAGGGCGGACGTAGCCGAAAACGGCCAGAAGGTTCTGGATCTGCTGGAGAGGGAGAAGAAGTCCTATGACGTCATTCTGATGGACATTCAGATGCCGGAGATGGACGGACTGCAGGCGACCAGGCAGATCAGAAGCCGGCTTCCAGCCGGCGAGCAGCCCAGGATCGTGGCCATGACCGCCTACACCATGCAGGGCGACAGGGAGCAGTGCCTGGCGGCGGGGATGGACGGGTACATCAGCAAGCCGGTGAAGATGGAGGAGCTGAAGGACGCGCTGGAGAGGGTGGCAAAGGAGAATTAAGGCTCCCGCAAAACGCTACGAACGAGCACCTTTGTGGTGAAAGTCCGGGATACCACCGGGCTGGCGCTGGTGCGAAACACCTTCACCACAGAGGTGCCTTTTCTACCCAGCCCCGCCCACGGTGGCCTGGCTGACCAGCAGGTGCGGCGAGCCGTCGCTCACAGGCACGAGCTGCCCGGACTTTCCGCAGCGTCCGCTGTTGAACTTGAGGTCGTTGCCTACAGCCTGCACATGCATCAGAGTCTCCAGTATCTTTCCGGAGAGCGACACATCCCGCAGAAGCCTCGTCTTCTCTCCTTTTTCCACCAGATACCCCCGCTTGGCATTGAACTGGAATACGCCCTCTCCGGTGCTCACCTGGCCGCCCCGGCTTCCCGCCAGATAGACTCCGTCTCCCAGCTCCGCCAGAATCTCATCCAGCTTCCAGTCGCCGTTGGCTATGTAGGTGTTGCTCATGCGCACCACCGGCCGGTCTGTGCCCTCAGCCCTGGCATTTCTGGGAGTGCCGCCCAGGCGTGCCGCCGTCTCCCTGCTGTTGAGGTAGGAGCTGAGAATTCCCCTGTCCACCAGAACCGTCTCCCTGGAAGCGCTTCCCTCATCATCGAAGGGATAGTATCCGTTGTACATCAGGCTGGGGTCGTCCTTTACTGTGACCGCCTCCGAGCCGATCCTGCTGCCCATCTTTCCCTCCAGGCAGGAGTCGCCCTCCAAAATGATGTCTCCCTCTGTGGCATGGCCCACTGCCTCATGCACAAAGACGCCGGCCAGCTCCTGGTCCAGGACGACTGGATATGTCCCGCCTTTGGGAGGCGCCGCGTCCAGGAGGGCTACAGCCGTCTGCCCCACTTCACGGGCGATGGCAATGGGGTCCTCGCGGTCGAACAGCTCCAGTCCGCCTACAGCCGACCTGCCCTCGCCGTCTGTCTGGTACAGTCCGTCCCGGTGGGCCACGGCGCTGATGACAAATCCGGTGCGGGCCATATTGGAGTTCAGGTCCAGGCCCTCAGAGTTGCTGTAATGCACAGCCATGCGCATCTCTGCATAAACCGCCTGGGTGGATGTGACGCCCTTGGCCCGGGCTGCAGCCTCGATCTCCCGCAGGAGTGAGACCTTCTCCTCCAGGGATAGGTTTGCCGGATCCTTCTTTACGGGAACGTCTATGAGCCTTTTCGCCGGAGCCTCGGCCGCTGCTAGCCGCAGGTCCTCCCGCCGGTCAATCTTCCTGGCCATGCGTTTGGACAGGTCTATTTCCCGGTCCAGGCCGTCCACCCTGTCCGTGGTCACAAATCCCCAGGCTCCCCCATGAAGAGCCCGGACGGCCGCACCCTGAAAGGGAGCCTGGGCAATCTCCTCCAGTTTGCCGTTGTCCAGCACAATCCTGGTGCGGCTGCCCTTTAAAATGCGAATGTCGAAAAAATCGGAGGGCATAGATTCAAATGCTCCGGGATGGCGCGGGAATGGTCTCCGGCAGGCTGATTGCAATCTTCTTTTCGCTGGCAAACCTCTTCAGCTTCTCGATCAGCCGGTTCCTCTGGCTTCCCATGGCATACTCGAAGACCTCGCTGATGTCAGAGACGGGAATGATCTCAATCATATTGCGGAAGGCCTCGTCTATCAGCACGTCGCCCATGTTGGACTTGGGGATGAGCACCGTCTTGATGCCTGCCTGGGCCGCAGCCTCGATCTTCTGGGTGACGCCTCCCACAGGCATGACATCTCCCCGCACGGAGAGCGAACCGGTCATGGCCACCGTCTGCTTGACGGGAACCCCTTCCATGGCAGATATGACTG
>CAYQKI010000049.1:0-14966 GCA_964418105.1 uncultured Methanotrichaceae archaeon
TGGTGCAGGAACGAAATGCCTCAAGACTGGAATTGTACACCTGATGTTAAAGAGAAAATATGGCGATTAAAGATTCCAACAATTTTTAATACCTTGGATGCAACGGATATATTAGATGCGGATATATTAAAGGCGGATATTCAGAAGTATAATAAGTATGAATTATTAGTTATAGCATTGATGGCAGGAAATGCTGGGCCGGCCGAAATATATAAAAAGATTCTGATTAAAGAAGGCTGTAGCTATTGCTTTAGTTTTCGGTTCTTACAACCAAGCCAAATTAAAGATGAGGATAAATATTATAATAATTTAAAGCAGACGTTATTAAAATTTTTTCCGACGGAATTGGGAATTATCGCTTCCACCCCGGTGTGGATGATAAATTGGCTGGATAAGTTTGGCCAGATCATCAAAATCAGCAAAGGGGAACCGAATGTAGACAGGATGCAATTCCCTAAAATAAACGGATTTCTAAAGGAGGAGCAGCATTTGGTTTCGCCATCAGGTTCGGTTCAGGCTGAAATACACTTCATTCAACCGCCACCTGGACTGCTCTTGCTCGATGATGTATCATTTGCACCAACATATGAGGCACTAATCAATGGCAGCTTTCAACAGTGGAAATGTGAATCAGATCAACCTGAAACGAATGCCAATGAGATCTACTCAACAACCGACTGGAATCGTCTGAGCGGCATGCTGGAACATTACTATACGGCGGAAAAGAATATATGCCTCAAGCTGATGGGCAGCGGTCCTGAAGACGCTGTCCTATCTCAAAATGTGGAAGTCAAATCAGGAGAACACTTGATCCTAAGCGTCATCGCCAGGCCAGATGCGCCTTCTGCCGACGATATGGAGGCCGAGCCCGTTGAGCAGAGAGCTCGCCTGGAGCTGCATTGGCTCGTGGATGGGGCAGCCCAAGGCTTGGCCGTCGTCCTGCCTCTGGATGGTCGCGACTTTCACACTCACTCCTGGGCAGGGGATGTGCCGGCAGGGATGTCAGGCGCCGAAATCAGATTGATCCAGCCACGCGGCCCAGGAAATTTGCTGGTGGGGTTGGTATCACTTCGACATGCAGACCTCGTTCCCGTGGAACTGACCTTCCTGTCAGAGGCACCGGGAGAACTGACCGTCTCAGATCTCATAGTGGCCTATGAGCTGCCTGAGCCGATGCCTTCTCCGGCCCCGTCCCTGGCTCCTTTCAATGCTGTCCCTGTTGCAGGAGGAGATGTTTTATATAAAATTTGTCCACAGACGGCTCCAAAGCCGCCGCTCTCAGAGCAGGTCTCGCATACGCAACTGGCTAATTTAGACATTAGCTCGATTAACGGCATTAGCGAGCATACCGCTAACATATTCAAGAGCCTGCCAGAGCCTATCGCCACTGTATCGGATCTGTCCGCCATGGATGCGGAAATAGACCTGGAAAATGTCTCTCGCGACCTGAGATTGACATTGAAGGCATCTGCAGAAATCATAAGATCCATTGCTTTAGAATCATCAGATTATGCTGCGCTGATGGACCAATCGCTGGCAAGCTTATGGGATTTGACCTCAGAGCAATTGAGAAATAGATTCGGGATGCAGCAAAGACAAATAGATCAATTGCAGAAAAATTTAAGGGTCTTGAAGCTTATGTTCAAGACGGATGCTTTTCGAAAACTTAAGTTGAGCCAGCTCGTGGATGATGGCTCCAGTCAGACTGAATAAAAAAAATTTCCGGTCTTCGATAATCTTTCATTCACAATCTGTTTTGATCCTCTTCTGCGAGAATCCCTCGCCTCATCAAACTTCCATCTCATTTTTCGCAATTTAAATTTTCAATGAAAACGTTTTTATCGATAGTGTACCTTATACTCTCATTAAATTATTTGCTCTATAATCCGGAAGAAGGTGATTTCAGATGATAGTAATAGTCTCAGATGTCCACCTGGGCAGCGATGTGGGCAGGAAATGCAGAGGAACCGGGCATGCAAGTGACGACCTGGCCCTTGATCCGCTCTTTCAGACATTCATGGGGCACATCGGCAAGGAATTCCTGCACACCGCCGAAGACAGGCTGATATTGCTTGGCGATATCTTCGACTTCTGGAGGAGGGACGCGGCAGAGGTTCTCATAAAGAATCAAGAGGCTGTCAAAAAAATGAGGGATATCTCCAGCAGGTGCCCGGTCAACTACGTTGTTGGAAACCATGATTACTCCATACGAGAGTTGTGGGAGAATGGCGGCGAAAAGAGCCTGTTTCAAAGCATGGGCAGCAGATTGGCCCTGGAAATAATGGGTGAGACATTCACATTTATCCACGGCCATCAGCTCGAAGTGCTGGCCAATCCCTACAACAAAAGCCAAAAGATCTATGACTCCATCTCTGAAATGCTCTGCTATACCGCCGGTGTCACAGGATCGACCGCAAGTACCCTCTGGTCTATCGTCGATCCTGAAGCCCAGCGCGACTACATGAAATCCATGAAAAAGCCTACAGTAGATAGGCTTGCAGGCAAACACAAGGCCATTGATGTCGTAGAAGCTCTGGCCCAGGCCAGGTCGAGGGGGATATACACAGGTGCAGATGGCTGGCTGGTCTACGGCCACACCCACCGGGCCTATGTGGACGAGGAGAGCAAGACTGCCAACACCGGCTCCTGGGGAAGAGGCGGCGATGACTCACGCCTTGACTACATGATCATAGAGGAGGGAAGGCCCAGGAAGTGCACTTATGAGATATGAATGATTTCTCTGCAGGACCAGATGATAGCCAAATGACTTGAGTCAGGAGATATATTGGAGATGAATTATAATTTTTTTACTATATAAAATATATATTCATGATTGATCAAATCAACTAAAAAATTTTCTAATCATTGGAAATCTATTTAAAAGAATAGCACTGCTGAGTTTATCACATTTAATAGTGGATTTATATAAAGATCCAATAAAACGATTTAGGGGGCGAGCAAATAGCTATGAAACCCTCTGCAGGGCATTGGCTTTGAAATTTTTCTTTGATTAAGTCAGTTTTGTTTTCTATAAATTAGTTTGATCCATTATCAAAGCCAATTGCCAATTTTTTCTCTGAGAAGAATCGAGTCCGTACGAGGTGGCGCAAATGCCGTCGGCATTGACCTATCCTGGAGTGTATATAGAGGAGATCCCAAGCGGAGTTCGCACCATAACCGGAGTTGCGACCTCCATAACTGCCTTTATCGGCAGAGCTGAGCGCGGCCCGAAGGATGAACCCACAGCTATCTTCAATTTTGGAGATTTTGAGCGCATCTTCGGTGGCCTGCATGTCGACTATCCCATGAGCTACGCCGTGAGAGACTTCTTCCTTAACGGGGGCGGCCAGGCAATCATCGTTCGCCTCTTCTCCGGCGAAGGCGGAGTTGCCAAGCTGGAGATTTAGGGAGCCGGAAGGGATATGATATGGCTACTAAATCCAAAACGGATAAGGTCGAGGATTCTATTACTGCTGATGCCATTTCCAGTCCCGAAGCAAAGAGCGGCCAGGAATCAGGCTTAGAGCAGGGTACTGATCGGGAGAAAGGCAAAGAGTCAAAAGAAGAGTTGGGCGCTGAAAAGAGCGCTGAAAAGAGTGTTTCTATGGCAGCCAACAAACTTAAGCTGGAAGCATCCAGCCCCGGATTATGGGGAAATAATCTAAAAGTAGGAATAGATCAGGACGGCATCAATAAAGAGGTGGCTGAACGCTACGGACTCGGCATTGATGACCTCTTCAATCTTGCAGTCTATGTCAACAACGGACGCGAAGATGTCTTGAGGGAGAGGTTTCAAAATCTATCAGTAAAGGAAGGATCGCGCCGCGTGGATAAGGTACTCCTCCGTGAGTCGCAACTGATTCGAGTCTCCCAGGATGGCATTCCTGAGTCCTGCCCCAAGGGGGACGGCAAATCCCAGGCTATGACGGGAGGCAAAGATAGCGATGGATTGGATGACAGGGCATATCTCGGCGATGAGAGCAAGAAGACCGGCATATTTGCCCTGGAGAAGACAGATCTTTTCAATCTCCTCTGCATTCCTCCGGACAAAAGAGATGGAGACATAACGCCTGCGGTCTACAGCACCGCCATGAGCTACTGCTCCAGACGCCGGGCAATGCTGATAGTGGATTCTCCCTCTTCCTGGAGCAAGTCAAAAGAGACTGCTGCCGCAGCGGCGAAGGACGGATTTTCAAGCCTGGGGCTTAGCGGACCGGACAGCCGCAATGCAGCTCTATACTTCCCCAGGGTAATAGAAAGCGATCCCCTGCTGGAGGGGCAGCTTGAAACATTTGCCCCTTGCGGAATTGTGGCAGGGGTGATAGCCCGCACCGATCGCACTCGAGGGGTTTGGAAGGCTCCGGCAGGCCTGGATGCCTCATTGAACGGCATTTATGGACTGAATGTCAACCTGACCAATGAGGAGAATGGGCTGCTCAATCCCCTGGGAATAAATTGCCTGCGCTCATTTCCTGTGACCGGGAAGGTCATTTGGGGAGCCCGGACTCTGCGGGGAGCCGACCAGCTCTCAGACGAGTACAAGTATATTCCCGTCCGCCGCCTGGTCCTCTATATCGAAGAAAGCCTCTACCGGGGCACGCAATGGGTTGTCTTCGAGCCCAATGACGAGCCTCTCTGGGCCCAGATACGCCTGAATGTGGGCTCTTTTATGCACACCCTCTTCCGGCAGGGAGCTTTTCAGGGCAAGTCGCCCAATGAAGCCTACTTCGTGAAATGCGACAAAGAGACAACCACCCAGAGCGACATCGATAGAGGAATTGTGAATATCGTGGTCGGCTTTGCTCCGCTCAAGCCTGCTGAGTTCGTGGTAATCAAGATCCAGCAGATTGCAGGACAGATCCAGACCTGAGGAAAGATTGCGAATTGAGGGACAGATCCAGAATTGAGGAGGCATCAGCTTATGGCTATCTTTAGCGCCAATACAGAACGGTTTGATCCTTACAAAAATTTCAAGTTCAGAGTCAAGTGGGATGGAAAATACGTTGCCGGGGTGAGCAAAGTGAGTGCTCTGTCCCGGAGCACACAGGTGATCGAGCATAGAGAGGGCGGAGATCCGAGCAGCACCAGGAAGTCCCCCGGCCAGACCAAATATGAGGCCATAACCCTGGAGAGAGGAGTCACACATGATCCGGAGTTCGAGCAGTGGGCGAATAAGGTCTGGAATTACGGTTCTGTAGGGACTGAGGTATCACTCAAGGACTTCCGCAAGGATGTCATCATAGAGGTATACAACGAAGCAGGACAGAAGGCCATCGCCTACAAGGTATTCCGCTGCTGGGTGTCCGAATTCAAGGCACTGCCCGACCTGGATGCCAAGGGCAATGACATTGCCATCCAGTCCATCAAGCTGGAGAATGAAGGATGGGAGCGCGATGTAGAGGTTAAAGAGCCGACTGAGCCCAGCTTCACCGAGCCTGCCAGTTGAAGTGGGTGAGATTTCAGAGGAATGCATGACCTAACCGATGCCTGGCTCCTCGACATCTGGGAGCAGGGGCAGAGCAGAGGACTGGCGGAGCTGGGATTGATTATGCTGGCTGGGGCCTGCCCGGACGCAAAATTGCAGGACCTGGCGGCAATCCCGGCAGGCCGGAGGGATGCAATAATCTTCAGGCTGAGGGAGAGGATCTTCGGCCCTCGCATCGCCGGCCTGTCCACCTGTCCGGCCTGCGGTACAGAGAATGAACTGACCTTTGAAATATCGGATATCCTATCAGCAGTTGATCCGCAGGGGGAAGGCCGCCCCGGGCTCATGACTCTTGCTCACATGGGATATGAGGTGAAATTTCGCCTGCCATGCACATATGACCTGCTGGCAGCCACCTCCCAGCCGAGCCTGGAGAGAGCCTATCTGGCCCTGACAGACAGATGCATAATCAATGCCTTCTGCAGAGACAAAGAGATCGCAGTCCCCGATCTTCCCGAAAAGGTGATTGATGCTGTGGCAGAGATGATGGCTGAGCAGGATCCGGCAGCAGATGTGCAGATGAAGGCTCTATGCTCGTCCTGCGGCCGGCAATGGCATCAGAGCTTCGACATCATCTGGTTCTTCTGGAAGGAGATAGAATCCTGGGCCCAGCGCACTTTAAGAGACGTCAATGACCTGGCGGCAGCTTACGGCTGGAGCGAATCTGAGATTTTATCTATAAGCCCACTGCGGCGGCAGAGATATCTGGAGATGGTCAATTCGGGAAGAGGAGGTCGATGAGCAACTATTTGTTGCGGCTGGCAGCCCGGAGCATGGGAATTCTGGATGTCGTCTCTTTCCGGACACCATCGCTATTCGAGCCTCAGCCTCAATTCCAGCCTCCGCCCCAAAATGGCAGCATAATTCAGGAGAGGATGACAGAGAGCATCCCCTTTGCCGGAGATGATATCTACCAAGGCAGGAGCAAAGAAAGCCCGGTAGCTGATGACCTGACGATTAATTCGCCTTTCAGAAAAAGAAAATCGGCTTTCTCTTTTCGCTCAGATCAGAGCTGTACGCATGTTATTCCCGGCATCTTTGCCCCCAATTCGTCCGGGAGGCATAAGACGCCCTCAATAGCATCCAAAGAGGCCTATCCAGATGACGGACTGCTTTCTTCCTTAGCGATTCAGCCAATGAATAGAGGAGGTGAAAAAGAATCATCAGACCGTCAAGAGATTGGATCATTCAAGCATAATGAATTAAGTGCCTATGCAGAGGCATGCGATAGCGAGGATGCCCCAAAGCGTAATGATGAGGATTTGAGAATTTCTGGATTGACATATCTTGGCAGCTCTGCTTCTGCAGGAGACGGGCTTCAACTGAGCAGGGCTCAGCTATCCGCCAGGCTATATCCTGAAGAGCAGGAAGCAAAGCAGATGGATGAAAATCTGGATAGCGGTTTGATCCCGGCGGATTTGCCGGCCCTTTCGATATTTCCCAACCCCAGGGCCTCCGATATCCTAAAAAACATTCAGCCTTCAGAAGGCAATTCAGAGATCATTCGATCTGCTTTGGCATCAGAGGCTGGCGTAGTTGATAGCGGATCTTTTGTCCATGATAAAATAATAAAAATGGAGAAAGACTTGAGAGGAAGTCAGATGGATGAGGCGTCTCAGATCCCGGAAGATCGGATCTCTGCATCATATGTCTCCAAGAATGATAAATTAAAGGCCTATGCAGAGGCATGCGATAGCGAGGATGCCCCAAAGCGGAATGATGAGGATTTGAGAATTTCCGGATTGCCAAATCCCGGCAGCTCTGCTTCTGCAGGAGACGGGCTTCAACTCAGCAGGGCTCAGCTATCCGCCAGGCTATATCCTGAAGAGCAGGAAGCAAAGCAGATGGATGAAAATCTGGATAGCGGTTTGATCCCGGCGGATTTGCCGGCCCTTTCGATATTTCCCAACCCCAGGGCCTCCGATATCCTAAAAAACATTCAGCCTTCAGAAGGCAATTCAGAGATCATTCGATCTGCTTTGGCATCAGAGACCGGCGTAATTGATGGCGGATCTTTTGTCCATGATAAAATAATAAAAATGCAGAAAGACTTGAGCAGAAGTCAGATGGATGAGGCGTCTCAGGTCCCGGAAGATAGGACCCTGGCACCTCATTCCTCCAATCCTGATTCTGGACCAAACAGTTCTTCATCAACAATCCAGCCAATACAGAGGGAGAGCAAAAAAGAATCGTCAGATCGTGAAAAGATCGTCTCATTCAAGCATGACAACTCAAGTGCCTATGCAGAGGCATCCGATAGAGAAGATGTCCCAAAGCAGAATGAGGAGGATTTGAGAATTTCTGGATTTACAAATCCTGGCCGCTCTGCTTCTACAGGCAACGCGCTCCAATTCAGAACGGCTCACCTATCCGCCAGGCTATATCCTGAGGAGCAGGTAGCAAAGCAGATGGATGAAAAGCTGGATGACGGTTTGATCCCGGTGGGTTTTCCGGCTCCTTCCAGATCCTCCAATCCCAGGCCCTTTGATATCTTAAAAAACATTCAGCGTTCAGAAGTCAATTCAGAGATCATCCGACCTGTCTTGGCTTCAGAGACCGGCGTAGTTGATGGCGGATCTTTTGTTCATGATAAAATAATAAAAATGCAGAAAGACTTGAGCGGAAGTCAGATGGATGAGGCGTCTCAGGTCACGAAAGATGGGACTCCGGCACCTCATGCCACCAATCCTGATTCAGGGCCATCCGCGATTGCGGATTTAGAAATTTATGATCATAAGGTTTTGGACTTCGCACGGCAAGACGAATCCCGAAATCCAGAGGCCCTCCAATTCCGAATTGTCGCAGAAAGAGAAAGCGGCGCAATTGGCCATGAAAGCCAGAGAAGAGACCAAGGCTTTGCAATTCCAGACCGATCGGCTGCCGCAGGCAATGCGATCCAATTCAAGTCTGCTCACCTACCCACCGGTCAACGTCCTGAAATGCAGGAAGCAGAGCTGGATAGTGGACTTATTCCAGCAAAATTGCCGGCCCCATCCAGATCATCGAGTCCCAAATCCACATATATCCCAAGAAAATTTGGGAATGCGGTAGGCAATTTCATCATCATCCGACCTGGTTTAGCGTCAGAGCCTGGCGAAGACAATCACAAGAAAACTGCTCCCTCAATCGGCAAGTTAGCGGCCTTCAAGGGTGCGCCTCCCGCTGAAAAGGATCGGCCAAGGCTGAAGAAATCGGGGAAAATTCAGGCAATTTTCCATCCCCAAAGAGGTAATAGAAAAACGCCTCCGGTTTCAACAATCTATCCCGCCGGAGCATTCTCTGCCAGGCCGGATATCTCTGAAGGTGGGGTCTCTGCCTATCCAGAGACACCTGAAATGCAGGCCGCTTTGGGCGGCACCGGGATAGGCGAGCCATCTCAGGTCCCGGCAAATCTGATCCTGGCATCACAAGTCTCCAATTTGCATGTCTCTGCAATTCGGAACTCCGGATCCAGAGTCGATCCATCCATCTTCTCATCACCGGATGTCCCACTATCAAATGGCGCATTGGATTTGATTGATGCTAAAAAAATCTTGAATTTCCATCAAGCCGGGGCGGCCCGCAGGGCGCTATCCAAATGGAAGGTCACTCCTCAGCAAAATTCTGCACCTTCCAGCTCTGCCTATGAGGATATTGCTCTTCTTGCAGATCGTTCGTTCTTTGGCTCAGTCCGGCAGGCAGAGCCGGGCTGGACTGCGAATATTGGGGACGGTCATGCCGTATCCGATGAGATCAGACTTATCCGGGAGGGCAGAAGGAGCCGGGATAGTTTGGAGAGATTGGAGAGATTGCAGGGACTGCAAAATGGAGATAGAGAGAAAGAAATGTTCGGTGCACGGGCCGATTCAGGCCGAGAGAGCCGAATCAAAGTGACCATCGGCAGGATCGATGTGCGTGCCGAAATTGCCCCTGTATCGAAGGAGACGAAACCGGGGGCAATTCCAGCATCTCGGTCAGCACCCCGCCTAACCCTGGATGGCTATCTCAAACAGCGAAATGAAGGACGAATATGAGCAATTTTCTGGCAGTAGCAACAGTCACAGAGACGCTGAGGCAGATGCTTAACTCCGCCGTAAGCCGGGACGTATCCGGAGGGGCCAGAGCTACAGCCGTACGCCCTGCGGCATCCGATAAGAGCTCAATGAGCGGCCTGCCTGAGGTAGGTGTCAATATCTTCCTCTACCAGATCGGCTTCAATGCAGAGAGGCGAAACAGCGATCTGCCCAACCGCCGCGCCGATGGCAGCCTCATGCAGCGTCCCAAGGTGGCACTGGACCTGCATTACCTGCTCACATTTTACGGAGACGAAAAGCAGCTTGAGCCGCAGCGCCTCCTGGGCAGTGCCGTCTCAGCCCTCCACTCCCGGCCTGCGCTCTCCCGTCCCCAGATACAGATGGCTCTGCAGGCCAATGATTTCCTGGAGGGCTCGGACCTGGCGGAGGAGCTAGAGATGGTCAAGTTCACGCCGCTGCCTCTCAGCATTGAGGAGATGCACAACCTGTGGTCCGGATTCTTCCAGTCCCCCTATGTCCTCTCCATCGCTTACCAGGCAAGTGTGCTGTTCATCGAGGGCAGGGAGACGCCCCAGGAGTCCCTGCCCGTGCAGAGGGTCTCCATCAGCGCCGGGACCTTCAGGGAGCCTTTCATTGAACGTGTCGCCTTGCCTGATGATGCGGGCAGGATGCAGCCGATTGTGCAGGACTGCAGCTTGCTGGTCCGGGGAAGGAATCTTCTTGGCCAGAGCACCCGCGTGAGGGTGGGCAAAAGTGAGATCACTCCCCTGGAGGCGGATGAAGACTGCCTCAAGATCTCCCTGTCAGAGCCGCCATTTCCCCGGGGATCGCTTCGAGCCGGGATAAATAGCCTGCAGGTGATTCACGACCTTCTCCTGGGAGAGCCTCCTGCTCCCCACCGGGGATTTGAGTCCAATGCTGTGGCCTTTATGCTGCGCCCCACCATATCATCCGTCTCCATCACCGCCAGCAGCCCGGCTGGAGAGGCAGGGATATCGGGAGAGCTGAACCTCAATGTCAGGCCGGAGATAGGCAGAGGGCAGAGGGCGGTTCTGTTCTTGAACGAGCTTCCTGCAGGCTCGCCCAAGAGAGGCGGGGCGGGCAAGAGAGACTCCGGTGGAGATAAGTCATCAGGAATAATATCCTCGGGAAGAGAAGCGAAAGCCTACATATTCCGGGCTGAGATCAGCACTGAAGACTCCGATAAGATTTCATTTGCTTTCCAGAATATAAAAGCAGGGGCCTATTCGGTCAGGCTGCAGGTGGACGGAGCAGAAAGCCCTCTCTATCTCGACCAGGACGAAGGCAGCCCCACACTGGGACTGTACGCCAGGCCGAAGGTGGAGATAGCAGGCCGGACAGGTGGGAAGGTGATATGACGGGGGACAATTCTGATTCCATGAGGGCCGGGCGGGACCGAAGCTATCTCAATGCCTGCCTGGCGGAGGTTCTGGCCAGGCTCAGGCTTCTTTTGGCCGAGTGCGACGGCATGCCCTCTGGAGCCGGAGTTAGACCGGCTTCATGGGGATCAATGAAAGCCGGCTGTGCCAGTGCCGCTGTGGCCCTCACAGCCGCTGCTCCCACAGCCGCTTCTGACAGGGTGAGCGCAGAGCAGGATCTGAAGGAGGCCATGCAGAGCAGGAAAGAGGCAGAGGAGCATCTCTGTGAGGGCAGCCGGCTGCAGAAGCTCTGCCGCACATTCTCCCTCTCCGGATTTGAGCGCGACCTGCTGCTGCTCTGCGCCCTGGTGGAACTGGACCTGTCCGCCGCCTCCCTCTGCGCCCTCTGGCATGGCGACCCGAAGATGAAGAGCCCCACATTCTCCCTAGCGGCCCAGGTCCTCCCCGATGCCTGCTGGAGCGCAATCTCCCCGGATGCTCCCCTGCGCAGATGGCATCTGATTGAAGCGGCAAAGGGCGACCTTCTCGCCCTCTCGCCCCTGAAGATCGACGAACGGGTCTTGCATCACCTCATGGGGCTCGACTATCTGGACGAGCGGCTGCGGGGGCTGGGCGAGCCGGTCTCTCTCTCCATTTCCACCAGACTTCCTGCCACTCATGTCCCCATGGCGGAGAGGATTGAGAAAGCATGGGCCGGATGCACAGACGGCCCTCTGCCCCTCGTCTGCCTCTCCGGCAGCCGTCAGGCAGGAGTGCAGGCCATTGCCGCCCGTGCCTGCGCTGCCCTGGGCGTGCAGTTGTACCGCATTGCCGCCTCCGATATTTCTGCCAGCCCTGCAGAAAGGGAGGACCTGGCCAGGCTCTGGGAGAGGGAGGCGTCCCTCTCTGGCATGGCGGTCATGGTCAGATTCGAGAACCTGGAGGAGAAGGAGGGCGGATCGCCTCTCCAGGCCGCCCTGGCCCCGGCTCTATCATTTCTGTGCAGGCTGGATACGATGGCTATGGCCTCAAGCCTGCTGCCGCTGCCGCTATCTGATGCCGCCGGCCGGCCTGTGCTGCGGCTGCAGGTGGAGAGGCCGGGGCCGGAGGAGCAGGAGGAGCTGTGGAGGCGGGCTCTGCAGGACGGCCCCTGGGAGCTGGACGGAGAGCTGCAGCAGGCGGCCGGCTGCTTCCGGCTCTCTGCCCAGCAGATCAATGACGCCGCTGCCGAGATACTGGCGAATCAGGAGTGCAGTCAAAAGAGCCCTGGGGATATGGACCTCAGACTTCAACTGAGGAGGGCCTGCAAGGCAGCCGCCCGGCCCCGCCTGGATGAGCTGGCAGAGAGGATCCCGGCCCAGGCGGACTGGCAGGACCTGGTGCTGCCTGAGGCGCAGAAGATGATTCTAAAGGAAATTGAGTCTCAGGCGCGCCATTCCGACCGCGTCTACCGGAGATGGGGCTTTGCCGGCAAGGGCGGGAGGGGACTGGGAATCAGCGCTCTGTTCGCCGGGGAGAGCGGGACGGGAAAGACCATGGCCGCCGAGGTCCTGGCGGGGCGGCTGGACCTGGACCTCTACAGGATCGACCTGTCCCAGGTGGTGAGCAAGTACATCGGAGAGACCGAGAAGAATCTCCGAAAGGTATTCGATGCTGCGGAGGGCGGCGGGTGCATCCTGCTCTTCGACGAGGCTGACGCTCTCTTCGGCAAGAGGAGCGAGGTCAAAGACAGCCACGACCGCTATGCCAACATCGAGGTCGGCTACCTCTTGCAGCGAATGGAGGCTTTCCGGGGCCTGGCCATTCTCACCACCAACATCAGGAGCGCCCTGGACAGGGCATTCCTGCGGCGCATCCGTTTCATAGTCCAGTTCCCCTTCCCCGGCGAGGCCGATCGAAGGGAGATCTGGAGGAGGATCTTTCCGGAGGAGACGCCCCAGGAAGGGCTGGACTGGGAAAAGCTGGCCAGGCTGAATGTAACCGGGGGCAGCATCAGGAATATGGCTCTTCACTCCGCATTTCTGGCAGCAGAGGAGGATGCGGCGGTGGGCATGAGGCACCTCTTGCGGGCGGCGAAGGTGGAGTATGGGAAGCTGGAGAGGCCGCTCTCAGGGCCGGAGATCGCGGGGTGGGTCTGAAAATGGAGATGGAGCTGGAGATAGAAGAGCTGCGGCTGCACGGCTTTAAGAGATTCGATCGGGAGAAGATTGCGGCAGCGGTGCAGGCGGAGCTGGAGAGGCTCATCGCCGAGGAAGGGCTTCCTGCCTCTCCGGGGAAGGGAGCAGAGATCAGGCTGGAGGGGGGAAGCTTCTCTGTGCCTTCAGGGCTTGGAGCCAAAGAGGCCGGAGCGGCAGTGGCGAGGCAGATGTACGGCAGGTGGAGAAGATGATGCAGAGGACTGGGAAGAAGACGGAGAAGGGCGGGGCGAGGTCGGCCCTTGGGTTGGAGAAGAGCAGGTTTGGGGAGAAGGGCCTGGAGGCTCCTGAAAAATATCATGAGAGCAAAACTGCAATCTGCGGGCCGCTTTGCAGCGTAAATCTAATGGATCTGCCTCTGCAGGCCAAAGCGGAGCCCAACCGCACGGGAATGCCGGATCGATTGAAAGAGGGAATTGAGGCTCTCTCTGGAATGGATATGTCGGATGTCAGGGTGCATAGAAATTCCGATAAACCGGAGCAGTTGAATGCCCTGGCCTACGCGCAGGGAAATCAAATACATATAGCTCCAGGACAGGAGAAATATTTACCGCATGAAGCCTGGCATGCCGTACAGCAAAAGCAAAGGCGTGTTAGCCCAACGCTGCAAGAAAAGATGATGAAAATCAATGATGACTTGCGGCTAGAACAAGAAGCAGATTGTATGGGAAAGAGAGCTATGGTTTGGTCTGAGGCTGGGGTTCAGGAACCAAATATTTCATTGAAATCCATGGTTTCGCTATTATCTGATCCCGCGTTGCAACTTTCTGCGCTAAATAAGAACCAAAAGAAAAAAATCAAAGAAAAAATAAAATCTAAATGGGGCAAGGAAATACAGAAATTATTTAAGGGTGCAAATTATGAGGATACTCTTGACGAGATTACAGATGAACTCATTGGCTCAGCTACTCAATCTGAAGCTCTAGAGAAAATTGAAAAATTTTCATCTTACGAAGATTGGCAAGCATCGATGTCAAAGGCCGAGGCGCCAAAGGAGAAGGCTGTTGATCCACTATCGGAAGTTAAAAAACAGATTAAGAATCATGGGCTAAATCCTGATGATTTCACTGGAAGTGAACTCCAGCAGATACAGGAATCATCAAAAGATGGCTGGGATCAAGCAATTCAAATCGTCAACTCTAGCCGCATAGCGAGGGCTCAGAACGAACAATTAATCAAAGAGCGCACGGCCAGGTATTCTGGGGCAAAAGCCAGAGGGGATGACATCTTTAAAGGAGGCTTAATACGCAATATATGGAACCTATCTTATGCGATTGCAGCAGCTGGCAATTCAGCGCCAAATACGACACTTGGGGGATCATATCAGGATTCAGAGATCATTGCAGCGGCAGCCTTATGGCAAAATCAATATATGCATTCTGAACCCCCTGGCGAATCTGTAACCCATATGCATGTTCCTGGCTATGTTCAAGGTAATCCCACCAAATGTATCGAGGACAAATCCAAGCGAGAGTTAAATCCAGATCCTACCCGAGGCCGACAGGCGGATTTCATCTGCTATTGGGGCAATATGGAAGTCAACGTCCATGTTAATTCGTCTGTGGTGCATTTATGACCCCCATCCCATCTTCCCCTCGCCTGGCCAAAGGCGCCATACTCTCCATCGACCCGGTCACCCAGAAGACCAGCTCCATCAAGCTGCAATATAATCCTGAGGAGATCTCCCGCACCCTCACCCCCCGCATTAAAGGCGGCAGCGAGGGCGGCGGGGGGCGAGCCGAGGTCATGCGTATTGAGGGCGCTCCCCAGGAGACCATCACCCTCAAGGTGGTCATCGACGCTGTGGACCAGCTCAGCCAGGGCGATCCCGCCGCCGGCCTGATGGGAATCTACCCCCAGCTCTCCGCTCTGGAGCTGCTGGTCTACCCCAGCA
>CAYQKI010000050.1:0-4558 GCA_964418105.1 uncultured Methanotrichaceae archaeon
AGATGCGTCTTCTGCAGTGGTTGGTGTACATCACCAACCTCTACGTTATTTTTGGAATATTCGTCTTAATCTGGATTCTTTACGGCAAATATATTCTGCAGGCATGGCAAAATTTTATTCGCTAGAGATGCAGATTCAATCAAAAAATAGCTATTCGTCCAGATACTGGCAGTACTGGTCACAGTATCGCCGCCTCTCATCTTTAAGGTCATCTATCATCTTTTGAATCATTTCATTTATGCTTACTGAATTATAACTGCCTATCAGATCAAAGTAGCTGTAATTTCCCTTGATAAATACGTCCTTATTCAGGAGCTTGGTATCCAGGTCTTTCATGAGGTGGATATATTGGTTATGAGTCAGGCCTGTTGAGTTGACATCAGCCAGATCGATGGTAGTATTATTGACAATAATGGCTGATGGAGCTATCACATCTGTTATGGTTCCATGCATATCGAAATAGGATGCCTGGACCAGCAACAGCAAGGGAATTAGCAGGAGTGAATTCATCAATAGATATATTGCAGCAATCGATAATTTAAGCCTTTCTTATCAGAGCATATAAGCCGCGGCCGTCTCCTTTCTCCGGGCTGTTCTGTAGCCTGTTACCACCAGCCTCTTTCCAGCTATCTTTCTGTCCATCATATCATCGCCGGTATCCACCATCAGGCGCGGCAGTTCTGCCAGCTTATGTGGTGTTGATATCACAATCAGGTTCTCTTCTCCCACTCTCTCCAGCACCTTTGCGCTTATCTGCTGGCTTCCTCTTCCCAGTATGAATCCCTGAGCGCCTATGGGGCTCACTATGATCTTCACACTCTTCTCCCTTTCCAGCATTTTTAGCAGATCGGTCTCCGATGCATCCTTTAAAATAAGCCTTCCCTCTTTGATGGCATCCACACCCAGAAGAGTCTTTTCCAGGCCCAGGATCTCAGCTATCCGGGCGGTTGTAGAGCCCGCACCCAGGATATATGCCGATCCATCCCTCATGAATTCAGAGGCAAAGAGGGCGATCTCCTCTTTGAAATGCTCCTCGCTGTTGGAGACATAAATCCTCTTTCTCTCCTGGACTAAAACTGGCTGGTAGGGCGTTTTAGCCGTGGCATAAAGCCTGGTCTGCAAATCCCCGGAGCGGTAGAGGTCTTCATCAACATCGGCGATCTCAGTCTCACGGAGACAGAATTCTCCTTTTATAAAGCCCTCCGTGAGCTTTGCTGCTGCCTGAGGGCTCACGGCGAAGACTCCTGAGTGCATCTTGACGCCTGAGGGAATTCCCAGCAGCGGAGTGGTTTCAGACACTGCGGCTATATCTCGTGCCGTGCCGTCTCCTCCGCAAAATAGTATCAGGTCTACCTTCTGTTCCAGGAACGCCCTGCAAGCTGATTTTGTATCCTCTGAGCTGGAATGATCTGGCGGGCTCCAGATTGTTTTATGGGGCAGACCGCATTCCAGAAGGGCGGTCTCGCCCATCTCTGCCTTTGCCGTATAAAAAAATATATCAAGCCCCGATGAGGCCAGGAGTCGCAGGCAGGCCCTCGCCCTCTCTCCTGCCATGGGCACAGCTCCCAGGAGAGCAGCCTGCCTGGCCAGACCGTCAGTTCCCTTCAGGGCAACTGAGCCTCCCATGCCTGCTATGGGATTGATGAGAAATCCGATCCTTGGATTTGGCTTTGGCATCAGTTCCCTTCCTGATTCCAAATTGAACTCCTACCGATCCTCAAGGCCTGGGCAGCCTGGACAGCGATTGCTTTACCAGGTCCGCAGGGTATTCGTAGTCTACGAGCTTGCCGTCGTTGTAGGCATCATAGGAGGAGAGATCGAAGTGGCCGTGACCGGATAGGGAGATGAATATGGTTTTGGCTTCACCCGTCTGGCGGCACCGCAATGCCTCATCAATGGCTGGCTTGATGGCATGGGCGGATTCAGGAGCGGGAATTATGCCCTCGCTTCTGGCAAATATGGTGGCCGCCTGGAATATCTCATTTTGCTGCAGGGCGGAGGCCTCGATGAGCCCATCGTGAACCAGATTGCAGAGCAGAGGTGCATCTCCATGATAGCGAAGTCCCCCGGCATGAATGCCGGGTGGAATGAAGTCGTGACCCAGGGTGTACATCTTGATCACCGGGGCCATGCCGGCGGTGTCTCCGTAATCGTATGCATACAGGCCCTTTGTCAGTGTGGGGCAGGCGGTGGGCTCGCATGCCACCATGCGCAGCTCTTTCTTATCATTCAGCTTGTCGGGGATGAAGGGGAAGACCATGCCAGGGAAGTTGCTCCCTCCACCGCAGCAGCCGAACATGACATCCGGATAGTCGTCGGCCAGATCGAACTGCTTCTTCAGCTCCAGGCCTTCCACTGATTGATGAATAAGCACGTGATTGAGCACTGATCCCAGGGCATAATTGGTATTCTCGTGGCTGGCTGCATCCTCAACAGCTTCAGATATGGCGATTCCCAGGCTGCCTGGAGTGTCGGGCATGGTCTCAAGGATCTTTCTGCCGAAGTTGGTTTTATCGGACGGGCTGGAGTAGCAGTCTGCACCCCAGACGCGCATGGCGCTCTTTCTGTAGGGTTTGCTGTCGAAGCTTGATCGGACCATGTAAACAGTACACTTGAGGCCGAAGAGGCATGTAGAGAGAGCCAGAGCCGATCCCCACTGGCCGGCGCCGGTCTCTGTGGCCAGCCGCTCGATCCCCTCTTTCATATTGTAGTAGGCCTGAGCCACAGCGGTATTGGGCTTGTGGCTGCCGGCCGGGCTTACACCTTCATATTTGTAATAGATCCTGGCCGGGGTTTTGAGGGCCTTCTCCAGGGCGGCAGCCCGGTAGAGGGGGGTAGGCCTCCAGAGCCGGTAAATGTCGCGTACCTCTTCAGGGATGTCTATCCAGCGATCGGTGCTCATCTCCTGGCGGATGAGGGCTTTGGGAAAGATCATCTCCATGTCTGAGGCGCTGAGGGGCTTGAGCGTTCCCGGATGCAGGGGCGGGTCAAGGGGCGTCGGCATATCGGCGGCTACGTTATACCACTTTTTGGGGATCTCTTCCTCGTCTAACAAGTATTTGATCTTCATTTGAGACACTCCTTATTGAAGGCGGCATCTTTTGGCTTCAATGTAATCATATGTACATCGATGTTATTATCGGATTTATTTAAAGGCTTTGAAAAGCTCTGAAGGCTTTTTGACAGATGCAGACTGGTCCGAGGTCAAGATTTATTTATCATTAATGAGATGGCCCTTGCCATGAGTGGCCAAACCCTGTCGGAGAAGATATTCTCAAGAGCCTCCCAGAAAGAGGTACGTGCCGGCGAGTTCGTCATGGCGGACATCGATAGAGCCATGATCCATGACATCACCGGCCCGCTGGCGGTAACCGGATTTTATGAGATCGCGGGCAGGGATGCCAGGGTGTGGGACCCCTCCCGGATCGTGATGCTCTTCGATCATCAGGTTCCAGCGGACAGCCTCAAGGCGGCGGAAAACCATATCATGCTGAGAAGGTTCGCGCAGGAGCAGGGCATACTCAATTATGACATCTTCTGCGGAGTATGCCACCAGGTGATGCCTGAGAAGGGGCACGTGCTGCCCGGAAATATCATCGTGGGCACCGACTCGCATACCTGCACCTACGGAGCCCTGGGGGCCTTTGCCACGGGCATCGGCTCAACGGACATGGCCTCCGTCTTCGCCACAGGCAAGCTGTGGTTCATGGTGCCCAAGACCCTCCAGCTCATGATCGAGGGCAGGCTTCCCTCTCGCGTCACATCCAAGGATGTGGTGCTGAGGATCATCGGCGACATAGGCGCGGACGGGGCCAACTACCTGGCCTGTGAGTTCAGGGGCGGGGCCGCGGCGCGCATGAGCATTCCGGAAAGGATGACCGTCTCCAACATGGCCATTGAGATGGGGGCCAAGGCGGGAATATTCGAGACTGATGAGACCGCTGTCAAGTATCTGGAGGAGCGGGTTTCTGATAGGGCGGCCATCGGTGAGGGAATTATCAAAAGCGATGAGGATGCAGTCTTTGAGCGCAGGCACTGGAATGTGTCCGACCTCGAGCCGCAGGTCGCCCTGCCCCACAATGTGGACAATGTAAAGCCCATCAGCGAGGTCCCGCAGACCTCCATCGATCAGGTCTTCCTCGGCTCCTGCACCAATGGCCGCTTCGAGGATCTGCTGCTCGCCTCGCAGATGATGAAGGGCGAGCCGGTGGCAAAGGGCGTGCGCATGATCGTCGTTCCCGCCAGCCGGGAGGAGTACATGAAGTGCCTGAAAGCCGGACTTGTCGAGAAGTTCATGGAGGCGGGAGCCATGTTTGAATCGGCCTGCTGTGGGCCATGCATGGGCGGAAGCTTCGGCCTGCTGGGCGCTGGCGAGCGCTGCCTGGCCACGTCCAATAGGAACTTCGTGGGCCGGCAGGGCAGCCCCAGGGCATTCGTCTACCTGGCCTCACCGGCCACGGCAGGAGCCAGCGCCATCACCGGATATATCACCGACCCGAGAGAGGTTTGAGGGAGCGCCTGACAGGCTCCGGCAAATCTCCTTTGTGAGTGCTTTGTG
>CAYQKI010000050.1:4658-14923 GCA_964418105.1 uncultured Methanotrichaceae archaeon
GGTTTGAGGGAGCGCCTGACAGGCTCCGGCAAATCTCCTTTGTGAGTGCTTTGTGCTCTTTGTGGTGATTAGCTCTCCACAGCCAACCACAAAGATCACACTAAGGGCAAAAGGCTCCTCGCTATTTAATGTGGGTTGTGAAGTGGTTCTTTGTCTCTGCGCCTCTGTGGTTTAGTTAGTAAGTTACCGACAATTAAGCCTACTGCTACCGAGCAAAACCACAGAGGCACAGAGGCACAGAGATGAGATTAACATGAAAGACAATAGCTTAAGTTAAGCCCACAGAAAATAGCGAAGAGCCGGGCACAAAGAACGCACAAAGACTGCCTTACTGCCATTTTATTTAGGACAGGATCAGGATGAAGGTTGCACTCAAGCTCGCTTACCTGGGCGACAATTACTACGGCTTTCAGCGCCAGCCGGACAGGATCACAGTCGACTCCGAGGTCAGAAAGGCCCTGGCCCAGATAGGCGTCATCCACGGCGATTTCTGCTACGCCGGCCGCACGGACCGGGGCGTCTCCGCTCTGGGCCAGGTGATCGACTTCTGGATCGATGAGGACAAAGCCAAGCTGACCCGCCCCCGCTGCGTCAACGGCCGGCTGCCCCGTGACATCTGGACCTGGGCCTGGGCAGTCGCCCCGGTGGGCTTCTCCGCCCGCTGGAATGCCCAGTGGCGGGAGTACCGCTACCTGCTCTGGCATCCGGGCCTTGATCTGGCTGTCATGCAATCCGCAGCCAAACTCCTGCTGGGCGAGCATGACTTCAGAAACTTCTCTTCAGCCAAGGTGGACACGGTGAAGACGGTGAACAAGCTCTCTGTGCGTGAGGAGGCGGGCCTCTACATATTCGACATCCGGGCGGACGGCTTTCTCTGGAATATGGTCCGAAAGATCGTGGGTGCTATCGAGAAGCTGGGGGCGGGGCAGAAGGATATGGCGTGGCTCTTGGAGCTAATGCGCCCGGAGAGCAATCACGGCGCTCCCACTGCCCCGCCGGAGGGCCTCATGCTCATGGACGTGGGCTACGAAGGCCTCGACTGGCAGGTGGACGAGTACTCCCGGGCCCGGGCGGCGGCGGCTCTGGCGGCTACAGTGCAGAGGAGGATGGCGGGGGCGATGGTGGCCAGGGAGATGGAGAGGGCGATGACGGTGGAGAGGATTTAGTCGCCCCACCAATTAAATGAGTTCTTTTCAAGCTGCATCGAAGTATACTTTCTTTGAACTCTGCAAGACCGCCGGCCCAATCCAGTCTGAGCTTCTTTCTCAGAGGCTTTCGTTCTTTTTCAGCCAGGAAGGGGGCGAAATTCAGAACAGCTTGCTGGTCAGCAGGCGAGGGTCTGGCCATGAGTTCTAGTATTCGATACACGACAGCAGCACTCAGAAGTCCTGAGGCATTTTATCTCTGATCCCAAAATCCTTACATACTCAGCGATTAATTAATGTTAAGAGGATAGTTGATATGATGGAAATTAGCGAAGAGGATCGAAAGCTCATTGAGCGGCTGACTCCAATGCTTGAAGACAGCCTCAAGTATAAGATCGTGCGCAGTTTGATTGACGCTTTAGAGGAGACATCCTATCCCCCGGAAGAGATGATTCAGGAGGATTTTATCAGAGACATAAAAGAAGCTGAGAAGGAGATCAAAGAAGGAAAATGTGAAAGATACAGTATTGCCGCATTTAAAGAGAAATTTCCAGTCTAGGTGGAAATAGGATGCTTTATGCAAGGCCCTTATGATATCGAGATTGGTGAAAGTCTGCAGAAAAAGATTAAAAAATTAGAAAACAAAAACAGTCAATCTTATAAAGCTACTATTAGCAAAATAATTCAAATCGCTGAAGCCCCTCAAATGGGCAAGCCTCTGCGAGGCATTCTTAAGGGAAAAAGAAGAGTGCATATCGGCCCATTTGTATTGATTTATATGATCAATGACGCTGATCATACTGTTACTTTCATTGAATTGGCTCATCATGATACAGCATATCGATATTGAAGCCTGATTAAAATGCCCGCCCCACCATGGCAGTACCACGAGCCCGACCACCCCGGCGCCGACTTCGACGCCGAAGCCGGGTCATACGATAGCTATACTCAGAAGTTTCGAGACATACAGGGAGAGATAGACGAGGTCCTCGATTGCCTCGACCTCCAGCCGGAGCAGTGCCTCCTGGAGATGGGCACGGGCACAGGCGAGCTGGCCATCGCTGCCGCTCGCCACTGTCGCCGGGTCTACGCCGTGGACCTCTCTGCGGGAATGCTAGCCCATGCGAAGAAGAAGGCCCGCGCGGGGGGCGTCTGCAATGTCGAGTTTCTACATGGCGGCTTTCTCAGCTACCAGCACCGGGGCGAGCCCGTCCAGGCGGCGGTCAGCCAGATCGCTCTACACCATCTGCCCGACTTCTGGAAGCAGATCGCCCTGCACCGCCTGGCCGCCCTCCTGCCGGAAGGCGGAAAGCTCTTCCTGCGGGATGTGGTCTACTCCTTTGACACCCGAAACCACAGGCCGTTCCTGGATGATCTCCTGGCCCAGGCGGAGAGGCAGGCGGGCAGCGAGTATGCCGGCCGCATCTGCGAGCACGTGAAGAGCGAGTACTCCACCATGGACTGGATCATGCGGGGGATGCTGGAGAGGGCCGGCTTTGAGGTGGTGAGGGAGGAGACGCGCCGGGGATTTCTCGCCCTGTACCTTTGCAGGCGGATTTGAAGCGCATGGTGTTCGATCAAAGCCAGTTGAGAGATCTCTGCACCCAGCAGTCTTTCCAGAGGGGATTGAGGTACTTTGAAGAAGGGCGGGTGAAGATCAAAGAGGCGTCTTGCTCAAGGATAGCTGCGGTTGTGCTGGGAAATGATAGCTATCGAGTCGAGATCGATTTGGATCGTCTCTCTGCCAGATGCAGTTGTCCCTACGACCTGGAAGGCTACTGCAAGCACATTGTGGCCACTTTTTTGGCCGTGAAAAGAGAGCCGAAAGAGGTCGAACGGATGGTAAGCCAGGTTTCCGCGGAGCTGGAGAGCGTGCAAGCCCTGCTGGTCAGAACAGATCCGGATGCCGTCAGCGACTTTCTCCTCCAGGAGCTGGAGTCGAATCCTTGCCTTGAAGGCGGTGATCGGCCAGAAGAGCATCCAGGAGCTGAGCCAGTATCACAAGAGGCTGGCAGAGATGTATCCCAAGGAGTACTTCGGGGCATACAGGGAGCTGATATACCCCTATGCGGAATGCCGCATGGGCAGGGATCATTACCGGGAAGTGGCCTCAATTTTGAAGGATATGAAGGCAATTGCCGGCTTTGAGGCCGAGGCTCAGGAGATACTTGAGCGGCTCCGAAAGGAGAATAAGAGGAAGCCTGCTTTCATCGATGAGCTGAAGAAGCTGTGATATGATAATATACTGAGAAGCATGATCAGCTCTCTATGGAAATTGAAAATCCTGGGTGGTGGGAGACAGATGCCTTTCAAGGCTGATTGCAGAAGCGCAGAGGAGATACGAAAGATCGGGATAGATGCTTTGGTCGAGGCATTGGGGCCGGTGGATGCTGTTCGCTTCCTGCAGAGCTTCGAGCTGGGGAGAGGCGACTATGCCAGGGAGCGCTCTCATGTGCTTGGCTTGACATTGGATGAAATCTTCATGGGTATAGAAATAATAAAAAAAAGAGTAAATCGAATAGAGTGCTTCAGCGGACTACAAGAATATTGGTTTCGATTCTTGTCCTCGGCCTGAAGGCCTGGCATCCAAGTCTTCTGCCCCGTCGGGCCCCTGCACACCTGCGGGTGCGCGCGCATGGGCATGTGGACGGGCGCGTGCTCGGATTTGCTTCACTCGCGCCATGAAATGAAGCGGACGCGGCCTATCGGGCCGGAATAGAATTGGCAAGGAAATTAGGGGATTCATGGATCGTAAACTGAGTATTACTGAGCGGTTGGCTGGCTCGATTCAGCTTGACGACCAGAAGCTGATCGATGAGATCATCGAATTGGAAATCTGGGATTACGATGAGGATCTGGAATGCATGGGCGGCTGGCCATCCTATTCAGAAAAAGAAGACCTCAACGAAGCGATAATGAGTAGAATGAAGAACGAGAATGGGTGAAAGCATAAAGATGACCGATGGGATTGGGGAGAAAGTCGCAGGTCGCAGGAAATCAAAGATCCGCCAGTTCTGCGGCTTTGTGGGCGAAACCAATTATGATGAGGCGTTTATTGAAGAGCTCACACGCGATTGGCAGGAAAGTGGCTATGAGGGCTGCGATCGTCAATAGCTATTTAATCCTTGCAAGCCCTATGGCAATTCATGTCTGATCAAGCTATTCCAATATCAAAGGGAGAGCGAGAGAGATCTGTTAATGCATTTGAAGGTTTGACGCCTGAAGAAAGAAAGCGCCTTGAAGAAAGCATGCGGCGTAATGAAAAACTCATGAAGCGTTTAGCCGAAATGTGAGCGCTCAGAGCCTATCAGTGTTTTTCTGAAGCCATAATTTAACTTCATCGACCTGGCATTGGTAACTGGCGATTCTTAGCAGCATTCCGATTATTCTCTCTTCTTCTGCGGAGATGGCATATCCTTCACTGCTCAGTATCAATTCGGCAATTTGAAAGGCGGATCTCTTGTTTCCATCCAGAAATGGGTGGCAATTAGCGACGAGATGCAAAGCGATTGCAGCTTTGCTGAAAACATCCGGCCCGGCATTGATCTGATCGGCCAGGTAATCGATGGTCCCCTGGCAGAGAACTCCATCTATCCCGCCAAAATTGCTGATTATCAGCTTATGGATATCCAGGATTTTCTCTGATGTGAGGATCATTGTAGCCATCATTTTATGGATTGTCATCATTACTAACTTGCGGTGCCATTCGGTCCCTTGCCCACCCGCGGGGGAGCGCGCGCTGGCGTGCGGGAGCGTGCCTGGGGCGGCGTGACAGTGATCCGGGTGATTTTTGGATGACATAGGCGTAGTCGGGCCATCGTCTTAGGGATCGCCGCCGTTACGGAGAAGCCCACCGCCTGGCAGATCTGCCTTGGATCTCATAATTGGGAATCTATTTTTAGGGGCAGGGGCATGTTAATAATGCTCTGGTGAAATAGATGGAGGTTCTTGTTAAAAAAGGTGGGATAATTGAGCTTCCGAGTTCAATATTATCTGAGATCGGCCTTTGTGAAGGCAAACGAGTAGCTTTGAGCGTGAAAGATGGAGAATTGCTCGTCAAGCCGATCAAGAGCCTTACCGATCAACTTATTGGCTCAATCAAATTAGATGACCAAAAACTCATAGAAGATATTATCGAATCCGAGGATTAGCTGTGATTAGCCCTTTGGATGCTTGTGCCCCAATCCCAGATATTTATAGATGCAAACATATTTTGACCATTGAGGCCAGGTGGGCGCTGCTGCAGAAAGAGAAGTCAGATTTCATACCTCTGGAAGAAGTCTGATGCAGGTTCAAGTCCATGCTAGAAAGCTGCTGGACTATTTGCTCGCCATCCCAATACACCACAAATCATTAGAGCCAGGAAAAAAAAAGAGGTACTGAGATGGCCGTGGTGTGCTCCACCTCGAAGGCGGCGATTATGGCGTCGCCCTTGCAGCCAGAGCACGTCGATCAGCTCAATGGTCCTGTTGGTGGCGTCGTCAAACTGCCTGAGAAGCTCTCTTTTCAGGTGGGGGATGTCCTGAAAATTGACTCCGTTATGCGTCCTGTTCCTGTCGTTTCTGGCCACCCAGACGTCCAGGCCCAGATCCGAGCCGAGCTTGAGAAGCAGCCACTGGATCTCTTCGTGGGTCGTCTCCTCGCTTCGGGCGCGGATTTCTTTGGCTCGTCTTCGTGGTCTTCGGGGACGGTCACAGCGCCGGTCTTCGAGTCGTATGTCTTTGGTCTTGCGGCGGTACTTGCGCTCATCGTGTTACTGGACTTAACAGGCTAAAATTGATTTAGGATTTGCTGAAGTACTTCGACGACTCAAAAGATTTATTGTCCATGAAGCCATCTTTTCATCTGCGCATGAGAGGGCCTCTGAGATTCAAAGACTTGGATTTAAATCCATGGACTCAGAGCATACTTTAATAGAGATCCTGTTTATATAAAGGAGAGATTTGGTATGCTGGAAGAGAGGATAAGCATTGATCCTGAGATCTCGCATGGCAAGCCGGTTATAAAGGGAACGAGGGTGCCTGTGGAGATTGTCCTGGGATCTCTGGCTGGTGGTATGGAAATAAAAGATGTTGCTGATGAATATGGAATAACAAGAGATGACGTTCTTGCAGCTATCAGGTACGCAGCAAGGATAGTTGCCGGAGAGGAAATCTGCGCCTATGCCTAATTGCCGGTTTCTTTTGGACGCCAATATGCCAAGGTCGAGCGCCAAAATGATGCGTTCACTGGGATTAGACGTCGTAGATGTGAGAGACATTGGCATGATGGCATCAAGCGATCGGGCCATAATTAAGTATGCGCTCAAAACGAAACGAATAGTTGTGACCAGAGATATGGATTTTGGCGAATTGCTGCGATATCCATTGCATCCCGGATCGATAATCCTTAGATTGCCGTTCGAGTATAAATCAGATGAAATAAACAAAGTCCTGCAAGAGTTCTTCAGATCTGCAAAGCCAAATGAACTTGCCGACGCAATAATCATTGTAGAACTTGGTCGCTATAGAAGGCGACCTCTGTGATGCTTCTTGGAACTGATTGTTAGTTGATATTTATATAATCCCCTCTTAGCGCTTTGGCGTTCGCAAGAGCGGGCGCTCTTGCGTGCGCACGGTCCTGTCCCCGCGAAGCCGGGGCGACGCCGTCTGCCCATCCCGCCCGCCGCTCCGTCGCTGCCCTCACGTCTCCTCCGGCTCACAGCTCTCTGCGATCTCCGCTATGAACTCCGGTTTCATGTACCTGATTCTGCCCCCGATCTGCTCTATCTCTCTCTTCAGCTCCGAGTAGGGGATGAACCGGCAGATCTTCGGCAGGGGAGGCTTCAGCCTGGCGAAGGTGAGCCGGTTGATCTCATAGGCGACCTTCTCCCGCCGCTCATCCGGAGCCACCATGAACAGGTCGATCTTGATGTTGGGCTGCATGGACACCAGGTCCGACATCCTCAAGAGGCCGGAGTAGATGGCCGTGGTGTGCTCCACCTCGAAGGCGGCGATTATGGCATCGCCCTGCAGCCAGAGCACGTCGATCAGCTCAATGGTCCTGTTGGTGGCGTCGTCAAACTGCCTGGGAAGCTGCCTCCTCAGGTGGGGGATGTCCTGAAAATTGATTCCGTTATGCGTCCTGTTCCTGTCGTTTCTGGCCACCCAGACGTCCAGGCCCAGGTCGGAGCCGAGCTTGAGGAGCAGCCACTGGATCTCTTCGTGGGTCGTCTCCTCTGCTTCGAGCGTGGCTTTCTTTGGCTCGTCTTCGCGGTCATCCGGGACGGTCACAGCGCCGATCTTCGAGTCGTAGGTTTTGGTCTTGCGGCGGTACTTCCTCTCATCGTATCCAGCTCCAAGAGACTCTTTAGGGCCTCCTTCGCCGTGCGGATATTTTTAGCTTCCCGTTTTTCAGGATTTAATTCCAACTATCTCAATATCTTTGATATAATCCAAGCCAAAATCCTTGCGCAGATAAGATATTAATTCTTTTTTATGTTCAATTAGCCATGTAGGATCATTCCCTTGATATAGTTCTAATCTCCAAACATAATAATATTTCCCATTTCGTCTTTTGTTGGTGTCAAGGCGAGATACTGCATGGCATCGATAAAAAAAGTTAATAGTGCGAATTAATGAATACTCTAAATATTCATTCCCCTGAATTGGCTGCAAAATTAGCTCCTTTGGTTTTTTCAGGCATGTCCGATTAATTCTAAAATTTATTATATTAACTCCCTTTATCCTATTACAGTCTCTGCATAATGTTTGGGAATTTTCCACATCTGCCCTGCCCCCTAAAAAAACAGGAACTATGTGGTCAATCTGCAATTTTGTGCCCTTTCCGTTTTTTTCGCAACATAAGCAGGTATTATTGTCTCTTCTCTTAACTTGTTCTTTTTCCTCTTCTGTTAATTCAATGTCATCAGTCGAAGAATCCTTTTGCAGTTCTATTCTACTTTTAGAGAACAGATTTGAGTTTATGGCTGCATCACATGCAGTTTTGAATTTATAGTAATCTTTGAAGATAAGCTTCCACCAACTTCCTGGTTTTTCGAATTCTGACAAGAGGCAATTATGCTGTTCTGACGGATTTTTTTGCATTAATGTTTTTGCAAGCCTATCTAAGTCATATTTTTCTCTATCATCAAATGAATTAAATTTGGGGGCTTCATTATTTTTGGCAATATGCCTCGATATTTTAGTCAGATTGCTGATTAATAAATTTCCAATATTATCTATTTCAGGATTAAAATATTTTTCGCTCCAAATTTTTATTTGTGGCAATATCGATTTTTCATCAAGGGACTCATCTGACCATTCTTCTGGGATTTTAGAAAGCATCTCTTTTATGAATCGATCATATTTTTCTTTATTCTTATCATAAACCATTGCGAATTCTGTAAATGATATCATCTCTTCTCTATGCTCTTCATAAGGTGAATCCGAATCATCTTTGATATTAACTGTTATATTTGTTTGATACCAGCCTACAGGTATATACGATAGAAATTTTTCTGGAAAATAATTCATTCCGCTTTCAATTTGTCTAGCAATCTGTATAATAATAGATTCAGAAATATATTCAATGGGTTTGTAACCTCTTACCATTGGAGGTTCATCTTCAATTCCACCTGGATGAGCCCAAACGTCGATCAATCCTTTCCAATTATCGATAAATAAAACTATATTTGCCTCTGATTTATTATTTCCGCCGCCTGCATTTTTCCCTCTCAGTGCCCTCCCTATCATCTGAGTCATTAGGATGGAACTTGTTGTTTGTCTTGTTAAAAAGACCGTCTTTACATCAGGAATATCTACACCTTCGGTTAGCATCCTAACATTCACAAGGATTTCATATCTTTTTCCTTCTTTAAAATTATTTATTATAGTCTCATTTTCTGTTGGTGTCCTTTTGTTTCTTTGTTCTGCTGTGCTTATTTTGATCTCATTATCCGAATATACTGCTTCTGCATCGATCCCCTTATCTTTTAATTTTGTTCTAAGGTATATGCATTGATCGACCCTATCAGCAAAAATTATTGTTTTTCCATAATCCTTCCTATTTGTTACAAATTCGTTAACGATATAATCATTTCTCGCTGAATCATCTGCAAGTCTTTTGATTACATCAAGAGGAAGATCTTTGCGGTATCTAACAAGTCGATCGTATAACTTATCGTCTACAACAAAATCTTTACCAGTTGGCTTCTCTATATATTTTGGCAGAGCAAGTATATTTTGTGCGATTAACTCACTCTGTTCAGCCTGAGATAAAATCTGAGAATCAAAAATTTTGAAAAGCCAACCACTTGTCTTATTATCGTTGTATGTTGGAGTTGCAGTTAATCCCAGTATATAAAAGTTTGGAATAATCTTTTTTATATTTTCCCATAGATGGCGGAATCCATATGCTGGTGCATGATGGGCTTCATCAAGAACAATAAAAAGCCCTGACTCTGAACTGGACTTTAAAAATCCTTTAAATTTAGTTTCTATAAGATTTCCATATTCATCTTCCGGTTTTGCATTAAAGTTTATGATTGCCGTTTGAGTAGTTATTATTAATATATCATCTGTAGCATCAATTGACGATGCCGGTGAATGGGTGGGACTGCTGGAAACCACTCTGACATTTAATGTCTTCCTAGCAGGAGATGCCTCCAATGCGTTATCATAGAATGACTTAGCTGCCTGATTTAGTAAATATGAAGATTGCGCAAACCATAGTACTTTTATTTTTTTAGGAATTATATTTTTGCAGATCCAATTAACAGCTGTGAAGGTCTTCCCCGCACCTGTTGGGAGGACAAGCAATCCTCCTTTGTATACATCAATAGGAAACTTGAAAGATGCAGTTAATGCCTTAAATGCCTTCCTCTGATGTTCAAAGGGCTGCTTGGGTTTGTACGTGGGGTATTTCTTCCTGAGTTCATCAAGATTTATATGCTCGTATCGCATGCGATACTCTCCTTCTATTGGATTAAGACTGTTAATGTTAAATCTCCTTAATAAAAATATCGTTGAAAAAGAAAGGGACGCTATTTTGCCATCGAATGAGAAATCACAGTCTTCTCCCCTTCCCCTTCATCGCCTCCACAAAAGCCAGAAACGGCGGCGATGGCCGGCCCGGCCGCGA
>CAYQKI010000051.1:0-14875 GCA_964418105.1 uncultured Methanotrichaceae archaeon
TTTGCCTGCCCCGGCGGCTGGACGGGCAGGTCCATCAGATTGCACCGAAATAGAGGGGCTGACATGGCCGGCAGGCTGCTCTCCTCCGCCCGGCTATCAAGGTTTTTCTCATTAAACAGGCTGGGGCGCTTCTGCTCGGGTCTGCAGCAAGGATTCTTCTCATGAGCTGTCGCTCTCTTCATCATAAAAATGACTCCTTTGACTCCGGGCGTTTTAATACCAAAAAATTCATGGCTTTATGAACTTCATCAAATTGGCAGCCTGCTCAAATGGCTCTGCGACGCAGAAGAACTCCGTTCCCTCGCCGATATTTCCTGTGAATGCCGATTTGCCGGCAATGCCCCAGCTCTTCTGCGACTGTTCCCGCCCCACCATCTCCCCCCTCTGCTCCTCGAAGTAGTTGCCGCTCACAATCAAATTGCCGGCAAAGAGGAGGTTCGGCCCTCCCCCAATTACATTTCCGGTGAGTATCATCACCTGGAAGATGTCCCCCAGCCTTGCCCCAGACACAGCAGGATCTGACAAATCATCAACCGGCTTGCCCTGCTTTTCTGCAAGCTGAGATTTGATCAGAGACGCCATCCTGTCTCCCACGGCAATTCTTCCTATCCGGTTGCCGCTCATGTTCAGAGTTCCCCGGCGCACCTTGCCCTGTATCAGGCCTGCCCTCCTCTTCAGGTTGTCTGCCTGCTCTGCTTCCAGATCGAACCTTTCGGCTGCCCGCCCCTCATAGAGGCACAGCACTCCTTCGATCTGGTTGTCATGCAGCATCTGAGACCCTTCTCCGTTCTTAATTGACAGGGCAATTCCCTCACCGACCTGCCTGCTCGCAGTGACCGCCCCTTCCGCTCTGATGATGCAGCCCGTCAGGGTCAGGCGGTCAATGCTCCTCAGGGAGAGAAGTGCCTCCTCCTGCCCCTCTCCCTCAATCTCCAGATCCTCCAGGCGCAGAGAGAGGAGCCCCTCCATAATTATCCTCTTTCCTCCCTCCAGGGCGATCTTCGACCCTGCCGATCCCTTGATGGACAGGCTTGAGCCCATCGGGACCTCGATTATCTGCACAAGCTCTCCGCTCCAGACGCCGCCGACACCGTCCTCCCCGGAGGG
This sequence comes from uncultured Methanotrichaceae archaeon, assembly GCA_964418105.1. Classification (GTDB taxonomy): domain Archaea; phylum Halobacteriota; class Methanosarcinia; order Methanotrichales; family Methanotrichaceae; genus Methanothrix. The sequence goes on from CAYQKI010000051.1 coordinate 1,108, forward strand.
TCGCACATCGTTTGCAGACTTGACAATCAGGCTCCTCTCCAGAGTGTGAATCCCGGGAAGCAGACACAGTGAGATCTCTCTTTTCCCCTGTCCTACCATCCCTCCAATGGCCTCATCGAGGCCGGCATAGATCCCCCCCTCGCCCACGCTCACAGCGCACTGCGAGCCGCGCGGCGCCAGATAGAGTGAGTCGAGGGCATCTTTAACTGTTATCGACCTTCCAGGCTGGTGATGCACCGGGGGCAGACTGTAGCCCACTCCCTCCGCAGACGGCCAGCAGGCCCTGAATCGCAGCGGAGGCGCACCCGGAATTGCTGTCGAGCTGCTCCCTTCACCGGCCCGCGCTTGCGGAACGGCTAAATCTGCGGCTACCACTATCTCCGCAGAGTCCATCCGGCAGTAGCAGGCGGCGATGCCCCTCTCATCGGTGAGGGCCACCAGCTCTCCTGACCCTTCTCCCTGGCCCCGGCTGCCGGAGGGTGGATGCGATGGGGGCGATGCCGTGAGCCTGCCCTCTCCCTTCTCTATCCTGAAGAGGACCTCTCTTCCCGCCGCTGCCATGCCGCTGGATGATACGGCTGCCAGGAAAGGACCGGGAAGCATCTCCCCGCGCCGGCAATGCTGGCCGTCTCCTCCGGCATAATCAATAGAGAGCTCCCCGGCCAGCTCCGGGAAGAGATTGCGCCGGTCGGATATCACCCAGCCGCCTTCGCAGCGCTCGATCTCTGCTATCATGGCCAGGTGGTGCACCACACCCAGTCTGGGCAGAAATTGGGGCCGACCCTCCGTGTCCCTGGGCCAGATGATGTCTCCCTTGATCTCCCGGGAGGGTATTAGCCAGTAGTCACCTTTCCGGTATCGGTCCTCTCTGGGGAAGGAGAGCTTTATGTTCATCTCCAGGTCGACCCAATCATTTCCCAAATCCCACCTGCGCATCCTGGGATTTGACCCCTCCGGAAAATTCGGTCCGGATAAATCTGAGCTTGCAGCCTGTGTTTCTCCTCCCAGATGGCCTTCGAGGTCACTATTAATATCAATGAGATTGAGGCTCTTGCCGTCGGCAGAAACTGTCACCGACTCTACCCTCGCATAGAGTGATTTCCCCTGCTCTGCCAGATAGTCTGAGGTTATCTCAACCATCATTTGCGGAGCAAATTCTGTAATAAAGACAGTTGCTTTGGAGTCTTTCCCCGGCAAGAGCACAGTCTTTGCGTCTTTGACTCTGATGCTCACCCAGCCTTCCCGCTTGCTGACGGGCATGGGCTTCCCATCCCAGAGCAGCACCTTGGCATTGTATTTGAGCAATTCAACAGAGATCTCCCTGTTCACAGTTATGCGGGGCCCTTCGATCGACTCAATGCTGGCAAACTCACCAGCCACCCCTTTGAACTCAAGCTGCTCATTGGTTACCTCCACGTACTGTCCGGGATGGAAGAGCTGGGCACAGTTCCTGGCCGGATCCAGAACGATTATGACATTTTTGTCGATGCTCTCCACAGCTCGAATTGTAGCGATGTTGTCCCTGGACCACTTGAATGTGGCATTAGACTGCCTGCCACCCTCATGAATCTCGACGCGGTAGAGGTTATTTCCCAGATATCCGTAGCTTTCGTTTATGTAAGTCGAACAGGGCCCCACATCATCATCGCCATCATCGCCAGAAGGCCTTCTCTGCTCGATCTTTGCCGCCATGCGGGATTGAGTGGGACCCCTGGAAGAGAGACTGGAGCCTGTAGATTGCGGAAAAGGCTCTATGATAAGCTGCCACATAACCTTATAGCGGGCTGCAGTGTCCGGGCCATCCAGGGCAACCTCCCGAATATCAGGATCTTCTACTGCTGTAACGGCAGACTCCCAGACATCCAGATAGGCGGCATAGCGGCCCTGGGGCAGATCTTTGAGCTTGCCGGGATGGCTGAGCTGCTGGGAGTAGTGAATTTCTTTATCATTTTCGCAGAGTATTCCGTCCAGATAGTACCGTCCCGGGCTGATTATCAGATCATCCTTCTTCTCATTCAATCTCAGGGAAAAGCCTGCTCTCTGCCGCGGGCCTCCCGCCGGGCCGATGGCATCAGATGTGATCGTCCTCTCATGATACAGTCGAATGTCCTGGGCCTCATTCCAGTCGGAATCAAGCTGCACCCGTCCCTGCTGCAATCTCACACTGCTGTAATGCTTTTTGGAGTCAAATGTAAATCTGCTGTAATCCCCTCTCATAAGTGCTTCTCCTTCAGGTCACAAAGAATATTCCTGCATCCAGCTCAATAGGAAGGAACTCCTCCAGGGCTGCCTGCAGGTTGGCCAGGCGCTGCGGCTGCTGCAGCGATTTGAATGCACCCATCTCCGAGCCGTCCTCTGCTCCGGCTCTGATCTCCAACGGGCAGGATTCGCTCAATTGAGCATAGGCAGGATCGGGATAGTGCAGAGAATTGAATGCCGGATAAATCCTGTTGAGGAAGTTGTGCAATTGAGATATGAGGGCTTCATGGCCACCACCCTCCCTCTGCATAATCATCTCCGACTCCCTATCCAGGAATGTATCGGGCTGGCACTGCTGGCGGCTGGGCGTGGTCGAGCCGGGGGGCAGATAGCTGAACCGTACATTGCCCACCTGCTTCTGCCTGACATTTACCTCTCCCGTGAATATGCAGTCGCTGGCAGTCAGGGAGCTGAAGCTGCTCTTTCCAATGACGGTGCTTTCCATCAGCACTGCACGTGTCCCTTCCGCATCGATAGCCTGATCATAATGGCTCTGAGCATCGATTATGCACCCCGTGATATGAAGTTCGGGCACGCTTTTGGCGAGGCTGATCCTGCCGCAGATGGACTGCCTGAGAGCCAGCTTCAGCCCATCGTTTTCATTCTTAAACCCTGAATATGCCCTGATTGCTCCTTTCCCAGGCACAATGGTGCAGTTCTCCACCACCAGGCTCCCCAAATTGCCTTCCATTATGCGCAGGTCGCCCTCCATGAGCAGGCCGTTGATGACCAGGGCCCCTGGACTTTCGCTCTTTTTTCCCGCAGTACCCAGTATATTCATATTTCCCTGCAGATGCGGCCTTAATGACCTTGCCGAGATCCGCAAGTCCTCTGGAGACCCGTCCGGGCCCTCGCCTGAGGGATTATCCGGCTCTTCCTGAAGCGTTTCATGAGATGAGCCATGAGATGGATCATCGGTCGAGCCCTCTGGATGCCCTTCAGACGGTCCATTGGCGGGAAGAAGGGCAGCCGCCACAATCAAGAGCTTAAAGCCTTCCCCAACCTCGACCGTCACATCTTCCCGGTATGTTCTGCTGTCCATGATTGCAATCATGCCGACTCGGGTGGCCTTCATGCCGACATCAATCGGTTCAGTCCCCTTCTCTGTTCTCCCTTTCCTTATCTTTGTCGAATAATCATTCCAGCTCGCCAGTGCCTCACTCAATGTAGAAAAGGTGGGAATGCCCCGGGCCGCCGCTCCACTTCTGCAGACAGCCACCCTCCAGCGAGGCTCATATATGTTGAGTCTATTTCCATCCATCTCTGCTATGAGCCGGTCAATTCTGAAATCATCGATTTCCAAAATTACTTCGGTTTTTTCGTTGTTAAGTTTCAGCAAAAGGGATTTTTTTTCTGTATCTACTGTATCTACTTTGATCGCCTTATCACCATCGATTTTCTCCAATTTTTCCGTCCCATTGCAATCAATGCCAAATCTCTCCGCCAGATAATTTAAGAGCCTTTTGTTATCCTTTCCGGGTATCCTTCCCCAGCCAAACACATACAAAGGCTCTTTTTGCATGGCATCTAAAATTGCATCAGTCCTGTCGTATGGACCAGATCCGATGTCGCCGCTAAATCCGCATGAGTAGGAGGTCGTGACGGCTTTGATCCGGAATTTCGGTTCAATTGCCGCCAGCACCTCTTTGGGTATCATCAGCCTTCCCTTCTGAGGATCAATGGCAATCCGCCCCCACGGCACTTCACCACGGCCATGCTCATAGCTCTGCATTTTGCGCCCCCAGTCGGACAGGTTGCAGACTTCCAGATCCTCAGGCAGCACTTTTTTTAAGATCCGGGACGCTTTCCTGCCGGAATCTTTTAAATTTTCCAGATGCATTTCTATGGATATGACCGGAAGATTTGATATATTTCTGTAAATTTTTAGCTTGCCCTGATCCATCTTTGCCATGAATTTGGCAATTCGTACCCCGTCGGCTTCAAGATTTACTCCATTTTTTTCATCGTTGAGTTTTAATTCAATGGATTCTTCATCAAGAGATGCTTTAATGGTTTTATTGTCACTGGATTTTTCAATTTTTGCATTTTCTGCCCAATCAATACCACATCTCTGCACAAGTTCTTGCTTAAGCTGTCTTTCACCGCTTCCTGAAACCTCATCCCAGCTAAAAATATGCTGTTTTTCTTTCCGTAATGACCAGATCTCCCGGCGCAGGGGAGAGGGGCGGATGGGTCCCGCCGTATCCTGCTCTTCCATCAGCAGCTTCTCATATCCGCTGTCCACGGGATGATGGAAGAGGGGCAGGTCAAGGCCGCAGGGATCGAATGTATAGCAGCCCTCATCTATGCGCCGGGCTTCGATTCCCTCCAGCCTGTAGCTTTGCAGCCTCCACAGGAAGATGCCAATATTTGGGAGATTATATTTCCCATACCCGCCATCTATGCCTCTTACATCTGCAGTATGGGGGACGCTGCAAAATGGACCCTCCAGATAGTCAGTGTGGCTGGCCTCTCTGAGATGAGGCGTATGCAGACATGCCGGTCGCAGATGATGCAGGTTCTGAGTGGCAGCCGCGAGCCTAAAGAACTCCTGGCTGTGGGCGGGCCAGCCTGTTACGTCGCGTGCTACCTTCTCCAGAACCGTCGCCGTTCCTTTCCGCCTGCGATAAGCCAGGGCGTTGGCTACATAGCTTCTCAGGTTCCATCCGCTGGTGATGTACTGCATGCCTTCGATGCCAAGAAGGTCGCCGATGTAGGGTATAACCCAGTCCGAGCACGTCTCTATGAACCAGTCGTCATACAACCCGGAGATGTCCCTCTCCAGGGCAACCATCTCGTCTTCAATCACCCGCAGCAATGCCTGCAAAGGCCTTCCGTTTCTCTCATCGGCCATGCGGTAGACCGCAGGCAGGAGTTCATAGAGTCGATCCCTCTGCCCGCTCATGCTTTCATCTCCAGTATCCTCAGGGTGATTGCAGAATCGTCCGGATTTAGCAGAAGCATCTGGGCAGGCTCGATCACACCATTGCGGTTTACTGCCGGATTTGCCCTGAGAATTTGACGGACTCGACGCTCTGCGGATCTCATGCCAGAGCTGTCCAGCTCCAGGAGGTCGAGCCTGGCAAAGATCACTCCCTCCACATTCTGCAGGCAGGCCAGCACCTCCGAGCCTGTCACATCCTGGGCAAACTTTCGCTGAGAGAGAGAGAAATGGTCCCTCAAGGCGGCTACGCACTGCTTTTTGACCTCTTCTGCCGGGTGCTGCCTGTCAACGGCCAGGCTGGCCTCCACTCTGAATGTCAATTTGGTGTATCCTGAGATCTCGAAGCGGTCCATGGGCCTTGTTCGATTTTTAATGGCCAAATTGAGGTTTTTGAACAGCTCTGATGATCTGTCCACCTGCGAGCCGTCCTGGGCGCAGATGGTGATATGAACCACCCACTCCTGGCCCATGATGATCTCTTCTGCTTTGGCTTTTCCTATGCCCACGAAGGAGCGGGCAAAGCTTTCGTAATCCTGAAGCGATACAATTCTGTCAAGAGTCAATAAAGTCCTGGGAGCATTTCTTTTGGCCTGGAGAGCAGGCTGAGGAGATGCGGCTCCCGTGGCTGCCCGCGGATTGATTACACTGCGGATGCCTGGAGGGCGGATCGGCATGAGGCTCAGGCTCTCTGCCGGAACATGCCCCTCCGGCCCCAATCCAAATCGGTAAATTGCGGTAATGTTCTCCACTCCGGTGGGCAGGCGAGCCCCTCTCTTTCCATCGCCGAAGATGACCTTGGTCTTGCCTATCTCATCTGTCTTCAGGACATATGCCCGGCTGGATTCGTCCATTTCCAGGAAGGATCTGGCCTCTTCCCAGAGGACATTGTCAACCATAACCTGCAGAGTGCTCAGACCCCCCCTGGGATTTTCGGCTGAAGTGAAAGTGAGCGGACTTCTCTGGAGTGTAAAGGACTGATTGGCCTTTGTGCCGTCGCCGCTTCCTAAGATTTCCTTAGCATTCTCACCGTGTGTGGCGGGCACCACATTGGCATAGATCTCCATAGTCTGGGGATCATAGATCTTGGTGAGAGGCCTCTCTAGAATCAGCGTCGTCCTCTCTTCATTGCGGGAGGAGGAGATCATCACCGCCTCTTCGGCTACATACTCATCCTTCTCCCGGGATGGCTGCAATTCGATACCTTCTGGCTGGCATTCCAACATTCCCTCATAGCCGCTGCCGTCCATTGCCATCCATTTCTCTTTTTCTTCAATTATCTCATCTGTCCGCGCTTTCTCCCGGTTCTTTGCCGGCTGATTGAGGGCGGAGACTAATCGCAGCACATCACCGGGACTCAGAATCCTGCTGTCTCCTTCAGGGTAAAACTTCAGATTTCCGGCAAGAATCCTGGCCCGCATTCTTTTTCCCCTGACGATGAGGGTCTTTTTATGATCCAGACCGTAGATCAGCCGGTCCAGCTCAATTTGAGTCCCTTGCAGAGGAAGGATGCGCTCGACCTCCGCCAGATGCACCGGCTCGCTCTGAGCCATGACAGCCGCCTGGCGCAGGTCGACGCGGTGCAGCTCCGGCTCCCCTGCCGGCACCAATCTGGTGACCCTGGCATTCATTGAATAGTCGGAGCGGCTTACTGTTTCAACCTCCGAGACCCGGCAGAGGTGGGCCCCGGATTTGGGGTCTCTCAGCACAATCCAGCTATCCTTCAATATGCGGGGATATATGCCGTCCAAGTCGATGGCATATCTTCCCTTGATCTTCTTTATCTCCGGCTCAGGCCATCTGCCGCTGTCGGCCCCCTGCTCGTAGCCCTTCTTCACCGCCTCAGGCATACTGCTGTAGTCAGGAGCAGTGCTGCCGAAGAGGGAGGCATTTTGGAGCGCAAAGGAGAAGATCTGCAGGCCCGATTGCCCAGTATCTGCAGAAAGCCCCAGATCCTCCAGGGGCTCGCTCCAGGAGACAGAGGTATATCCTTTCTCGAAATTTGCCGACACAGAATCGAGGATGCGAAGCTGCCAGGCGCGGCTCTTGCTATCCCTCTGCCTCTCTTTGCCCACAAAGAGCAGGGCATCTCCAGGCGAGAGGCCGCCGGCAGTTCCCTCTATCCTAAGGGAGGTGTCTGTATCCCCAACATTCTGGCCCTGTTTGCGCCTGGGCAGCAGCAAATTCCATTCTGCCCTGGCGAAAAGCGGCTCTACAGTCTCAAAGACCACCGGCATCTTGCCGGGTTCAGGAATGCTCTCCACCCTGGTTCCATGGTCGACTTTTGCCACCGCAGGAGATCCCGGAGCCTCTTCCACTGTAAAAGCCAGTGAGCAGCCTGCCGCCGCTCCGGGGAGAAGCTCGTAGCCGACGGACCTGGTAAGAAGCAGCACGGAACTCCTCTGCATTGCCGTACGAATGAATCCCTCATTTGCGAGGCGCTCTTGATAGAATGTCAGCACGTCTGCAACAGTTGCCCAGGCATCCAGAAGGGCTATGGCTGGGTCGTCATCATCCGAAATGAAGAGTTTTTTGAGAGGGTGATCTCCGGCAGCCCCCGCCTCTTGAAGGTGAAGCCGCTCTTGCATCCTCTTTAAAAATCCGGAGTGCGAATCCATGCGGTAAGATAAGCTCGGCTTGCCGGGCCTGTTGCCATGGCTGCTTCTGCTGCTGTCTGGCCTCACAGTCCTCCCTCCATGATGAATTCGATTATGCCGTTCTCCGGGGCATTGGGATCGTTATCCAGCCTGGCTATCTCCATCCTGCCGATGGGAATTACTCCCTGCACTATCTCTTCCTGAGGGGGCCTGCCCCACCGGTGGAAATGGTGTTTTTCGCTCTCTCCAGCATCTATCCATGAAACTCCTGCCACCTCCATTGCCTTGTCCACAATCCGGCTCAGGAAGACCGGCTGGCCGAAGGAGAAGTTGTCGGGGTGAAAGAAGCCGCGCCTTCCATCGAGCAGGATTTTTCGGGAGAACACCTTCAAGAGGCTCAACCTCACATCCTCTTTAAGATAGTTCGACCTGACATGAACAGTCAGAGCAATGTGAAGGGGGACAAATGACGGTCCGACGATCTCGATATCATGCCCGGCGAGACGGAATTGCTCGATGTGCTCCCGGAAACTCTTCTTAAACTTGGCATCTACCGGAAGTCCATCTCTTCTGTCGACTGCCACAAACACGGTATGCCAGCTTCCGGTCCAGCGCAGGTCGGCCACGGCACCATTGATCCCCGGATAGCGCAGAGCAGCTTTTGCGTAGTCTTCGGATGTCACTCCCCTCTCATTCCTTTTGAAGACATGGGGGGCATAGAGGCGCACTTGATCTGTGTCTTCTCCATCTCTTCCGCCCTGGGCCGGCAGAGGATTTCGAACATTTGTGATTTCCATGCCCTCCGGCCGGGGAAAATTGATGCTCACCTGGGGGACGAGGTGGACTATCGAATCGGGCCCGACATTTCCCTCCTTTCCACCACCCACCCGGTAGGTGGCCAGAAGTACGGCTCCGGCTGAGGGGATTCTGCCGAAGATGCCGTCTCCGAACCTCAGGAATGCTGAGCCATCCTCTTCAATCTCGGCCACAAAGTGAGCAGAGAGCCGGCCGCTGGAGAGAAGGTCGGGCCGGGCAGTCCAATGCTGTCCGTCTCCCTGCAGGCTGACCGCCGGCAAAGCCTCATAGGACTTTTGGATGAGGCAGGAAGCGGCAGGCTCATCCACAGCTCGGGAGTGGTCGTATCCGGTGCTGAATGTGATGCTCTTATGGGAGAGCCTGGGCCGGAATATGGCGGGATCAGAAGACTCCTGCCGCACCAGCGCTCTATTGTGAACAGTCCTTCCCTGGTCGGCCAGGGCCACATTGCCTCTGGCAGAGAAGATATCCTGGAGTATCTGTCCATTGACGCGACAACGGACCGGCATGTCCCAGGGTAGGGCATCATCCGTGTGCCAACTGATATGGACAATCCGCTGCCCGCTCAGCGGGTCTATATCCTGATTAACTGATGTCAGGCGAACTGCAAGCCTGTGTTTGGGGTCGGGGACATCTGACTGTTCAAGGCTCTTCTCTTCTTCGAAGATCAGCACATCTCCGGGCTGCAGACACAGCCTCTTGCCTTCTTCACAGTTGTCTCTCAATGCAGCAGAGGTTGCCCCTTTGGGCAGAATATACTCTTCTTCGCACCAATCATAGAAGAGGATCATGTTATGGGCCGGGCGGACATACAGATCGTGCATTAGCTCAAATACCACAGCGCCACTGGCAAATGCCAGCTTCTTCCAGCGGTCTATGCTGTTGTCTCTGTCCAGGTAGCCCGGCGGGATGACAGTCTCATTGGTATCGCATTTCGTGAGGAGCCTATCTCCCGCTGCCAGGCGAATCGCGCCATCCTTTGCCCCAGAAGCCTCAAAGCAAACCCAGAGGCGCGAGTTGCAGCCCTCATCAATCCTGTAGTCGAGGAGCCGGGCGTGTCTCCTGATAGAGTGTCTCTTCCTGGCAGTCTCTAGGTAGGCTTCACCGGCAACAGCATCCTGATAGTAGCTCAGGTGGTCGCCGGCATAGGCCAGCAGTTCGACCAGGGCCACCATCATGTCCGAGGGGTGCCTCTCCTTCCACTGGGGCATGACCACGGAGAGGCGGTCGAGCATCAGGCGCATGAAGCTGGCATAGTCCTTGGCCTGATAATCTATGGGCGGCTCAATCTGCACCTCTGAAGACAGCTTCTCAGGCAGTATGCCGGCCTGCCATCCCGGACAGCCCCTCTTGAAGGAGAATTCAATCTCGCTATTCTGGGGGTCAAAGCCCTGCGGACACCTCAGGTCCTGCTGAGAATTGACCAGGCGGAGTCTGTAGATGGAAAAGTCGCCGGGCTTGTTGACCATGATTTTGAGAACGGTATTATCGAATTCATCCCTCACAGCCGATTCGGCCCTCACATCCCTGATCCTCTCTCCTCCGGAGAATAGCACATTCTTCTCCGTGAGCGCTTGATCCTTTTTTTCGGTCTCCCCCTCCTTTTTGCCGGAAAGATCGTGAATAAAGTGGAGGTAAATGAATTTCTGGTCTAAGGAGACCTCCAGAAAGTCTATGCCGTTTAAGGTGGATTGGCCCCGAACCAGCCTCTTTCTGCGGCTTATGAATTGTCCCGACATCCCTGACACCACAATCTCAGACACCATACTTGAATTGGGCAGACTGTGTCTGCTTGCTCTTTAAGATCTGATAGCTAACGGAGACAGTCAATGTGGAATCTATAGCCTGCACCGCCACCTCTTCCACGGATATTAGGTCACCCAGCCAGCGCTGAAGATTGCTCTGCACCAGGAACTGGGTGGCGGCCACGATCTCCTCCGAGCCGGGAGAGAATACCATCTGCATCAGGCCGCTGCCGAAGTCCGGGCGGTTGACCCGCTCTCCAGGCATGGTAAAGAGGACTTGCTCAATCATCTCTCTGATGTGCGACTCATAGCCGGAGGTGACCGTCCTGCTGCGGCTGTCCAGCCGGAAAGGAAATCCTACGTCCAAATTACTACACCCCTTTGACACGAGTCTGAGTCATCTGAATGGAAGGAGGCGCCGGAGGGACCGATCCCATGCACAGGCCGATGCTGCTCTTTAGCAGAGCCGGCCGGCCCATGATCTTCACCCTCAGGGCGGAAGTGGTCCACTGCACAGTCAGGCAGGGCTGGGGCGTGGGCGGCACCGTGGGAAGTGAATTGGGACAGCCTGCCACCATGAAGATATCGCCGAGGCACGCCACCGGCTGGCCCATCACCTTCACCCGCATGTTCGTTGAGGACACATTGACCGCTGAGCTGTGAGGGCACATGGCGGTCATGCCCACGTGCTGGAGGAAGTCGCCCATCACATCACCTCCAGAGCACCGTTGTTGACATTGACAGTTGCAGGCGAGAGCTTGATGCTGGAGGACCCATTTTTGATGTCGATGGATGATGAAGATAATTTGATGCTGCTGGGTGGGGATTTTATCTCTATGCCGTCCTGGGACATTTTAATGTTTCCAGGAGGGCTATCGATCTCAATACCGGCTGATGTCATCTTTATGGTGGATTTGTTATTATTATTGATCTCGATTCCCGATGAGTTGAGCACGATCTTCAAAGGCATGGACACGGCAGGCGAAGAGACCTCCAGGGTAAAGCCGCCACCTCCTTTGGCATCGCTGAACTTCATGCTAATTCCCGCTGTTTTAAATATTTTGATGTCCTCGATCGCCGGAGTTGCTGGGACCTCGCCGGTGCCCCAAAAGCAGCCGCTCCAGATGGGATAGTCGGGATTGCCGCCCTCAAACTCCACCCAGATATTTGAGCCCACAGGAGGCAGGGCGAAGAAGCCCACTTTATTTCCGGCAAATGGGCTGCATGGCATGGCCCAGCTCAGCTTTCCGTCGCCATAAATCGGAGGCACACTCACCTGGATCCTTCCCAGTTGCATGGGGTCATTGTTGTTTTCCACTCGTCCTCGATATTTTCCAAAAACGGCAGGCATATTAACCTCGAATTTATTTATTCCTATTTTCTTCTCAGGGAATGACTGCGGGTATCAAAGAGCCCATTCCCTCCCTGGTGATCGTAAAGGACTGGCTGTATTCTCCCCTCTTGATTTTATGAGTGACCGTCTTTACATACCACAGGCCGTCGTTGCTGTAGCCTGCGCCTCGCAGGCTGACCAGCGATCTGGGCCAGAGGATATTGCCGTATCGCAGGACGTCCAGCTCTCCCGTGGCCGAGGCCACGCTGTCCACCGAGGAATCGGTCATCCCCTGGGCATGGCTCTGGGCCTGGGAGACGGTATATCCGCTGTAGGAAAACTTCTGGGTCTTGGAGGGGCTGATTGGATTTAAGGCAGGCATGGCGGCCAGAGGAGGCAGCCGCTTTGCAAAAAATGTCTTCACCGGAAAGACTTTTTCGGATATCCGGTCCTGCACCTCGCCGTCAACCTTTGTGGCGCTCAGGGCGTTGTAGCTGAAATTGATGCTGACCACATTGCTGGCATGGCCCAGGTTAACGGAGAGGGCCCTTTGGGGCAGGCCCATGCGTATGGGCGGGCCCCAGTAGGCGGTGTTGGTGAGCGGGGCAGGGCCGGGAATTATATAAAAGACATAGCCGAAGCGCTTTGCCATCTCATTCAGGTACTCCAGGTCTGTGCCCTGCTGGGTGGGGATGCGCTCAATGGGAAGGGGGATGTCCGGGGAGAGGGGCGGGATGGCCATTGGAATCAGGCCGTACCGGGCGTAGCTTAGGATTATCTTGCCGGCTATGACGAACTCAGGCTGGCCGGGGTGCTCCTCATACCTCTCCTCCATGTCCATCATGACGCTGACGTCCTCGCCTGTTACTGTGTAGGTTGAGGAGCCGCCTGAGGAATCAGGAGAGTACTGGATATTGGTTATGATGCCGTCCATCAGCACCCGGACAACGGAGTCAAAGGTTACTATGATCACCACTCTGGAGAAGGGCTTGAGCTGGGGGCTGATGTGGCAAATGCTATCGATCATGCTGAGAGGGCCGCTTCTTCCGGCATCAAATGTCATCTGGAAGCCGGACTTGCCTGAGTCGTCATGGGTGACCTCAACGCTCTGCAGCCTCTCCATGAGGGGCATGGCGGCTGGCAGGGGAACTGTCGGCCCCAGTAGGAGCGTCAGAAGGGCCTTGTTCATCATCACTATCACTGCTTGCCCTCAAACTGCGGGACGGGGATGCGAAGCTTTCGGCCCGGCTCATCTGTGAGGTCGAAGGGATTCATGGCATTGTTGGCGTCGCATATGCGCCAGAAGTGCTCGGCATTTCCCAGCGTCCGGGCTGCGATCTGGTCCAGCCTCTCTCCTTCCTGGACAGCCACCTCTTCCAAAAGCGGCATGTCCTCGGCCATGGGAAGGCTGCGGCGCTTTTTGTAGGTTGCCTTGCGGCCGTCGGGGAAGTTATACGGAATAGTTTCGAGTTGGTAGTAGCGGCTGCCCTGGTCGAACGTTCATCTCACCTCTTTTTGTGGTACGAAAAATACTAGCTTGCTGCTATTTGCCGTGGGCAAGTTATGCATCATTTCATCGGGTCTCTTTAATCTCTCTGTGCCTCTGTGGTTTTGTTCGATAACAGTAGGCTCAACTGGTGCCAACTAAAAAACAAACCACAGAGGCGCAGAGACACAGAGGACGCACAGAGACGGACTGAAATTGAAATTGCAGGGCGACTTATTTGTCTCTGCGCTGATTAGCCATGCTCTCTTTCATCAATTGGTGGGTCAGGAATATAGAGAATCCCGGATGCTGAGGAGACAGGTCGTTGTAGCTCAATACCTGCATGGTTAGAGAGACCTCGGCACTGATGGGATTGAGGCTGGCGTCGTGGTAGGTCTCGTTTATGGAGAAGCTGGTCAGCTTGACGGGCACAATCCTCTTCGGCCCCCAGAAGAAGAGGGTGAGTGGAGCCAGAGAGGGCAGGATCTCCATCGTCCCCGCCAACAAGAGGGCGTTATTGGCTATGACTGTGGCGCTGCTGGGGTAGACCAGCAGCTCCAGAGCGGAGAGCTGGGGGTAGATTCCCATCAG
>CAYQKI010000052.1:0-14822 GCA_964418105.1 uncultured Methanotrichaceae archaeon
TTGTTTTAATTTGCATTTTTCTCATCCTGTGCGTTACTTCTGTTTCACTGTGTGGCATGAAAATGCCTTCTTTGTGAGTTCTTTGTGCGCTTTGTGCCCTTAGATCCTGCCAAAAAAAGAATCGGAGATCTCAGGGCCGGATCTCTTCTTGGTATATCTTTTCTATTCAGGTTCTGGCCTACCAGGCATCTGGCTTTAAACCGGGCCGATGGGCGCTACAACCTTCTTGTAGACCTCGTTGAGAACCTGGGCCAATGCAGCGTAGATGGCAGACAGTCCGCAGATGATCCCCTCGTATCCGGCTATAGTTCCTATGGTGGCGCTTCCCAGGTAATCCCTGGCGGCCAGCAGGAAGAACAGTATGGTAAGGGAGAGGAATACGAACTGAAGGGCTCTGTTGATGCGCAGGGTTCCCAGGAACATGACGAAGGTGAACAGCCCCCACATGAAGAAGTAAGCAGCAAAGGCCGGCTTGGAAGTGGCTTCGGCGAGCTCCAGCTTGGGCAGGAACAGCAGTCCGACCAGGGTGAGCCAGAACAGCCCATAGGATGTGAAGGCAGTGGTTCCAAAGGTGTTGTTCTTCTTCCATTCCATTATCCCTGCTATGATCTGTGCCAGTCCGCCGTAGAATATTCCCATGGCCAGGATCATGGAGTTGAGCTCATAGTATCCGGCGTTGTGGATGTTGAGCAGCACAGTGGTCAATCCAAAGCCCAGCAGGCCCAGAGGCGCAGGATTAGCGGTGGTGTCCTTGATTATCAGGGTGTCCGTTTGCTTCCTTGTGTCTTGGATGGTCTTTCCCTCCTGAATGCCCGTCTTTGAGTTTTAAATATTAAATTGTTATCCTTAAAATATAAACTAATAATAGTTAGAAATGTAGTTTTTTTATACGAATATGAATTCTTATATATCAGAATAATATATGATATTTTGCTAAATTGCCTCGCGCCTGGCTATTCTAACTTGTTAAGCGCTCAATCATTTAGCATTTATCCATATTTGCCAGATTTTCCTGCTGCCCCTTCAGACAGCTTCATTCGCGATGAGATAATCCGCTCCGTCGATTACTATCCTATTCAGAAAACCTCGATATATTCAATAGCGATAAGGATACTTACCTATCGTCTATGATAGAGATAGACACAGAAAAGACGGTTAATGTGCTGGACATCACCGGCCGGGTCAACCAGGTTATCCGGGAGAGCGGTATAAAGAGTGGCCTTGCCCTGGTCTACACAATGCATACCACCTGCGGCATCACCGTCAATGAGGCGGATGAGGCTCTAATCGAAGACATGCTATCGCTTCTGGAGAGACTGGTTCCTCAGAGTGCCGGATACAGGCACGACCGGGGGGACGGAAATGCCCATGCCCATCTCCGGGCCATGCTGCTGGCGAGCAGTGCAACCATTCCTGTGGAAGAGGGTGCGCTCGCCCTGGGGACATGGCAGAGAATTCTGTTTTTGGAGATGGACGGCCCCAGGAGAAGGAGGATCGCAGTGCGCGCCATTCCGGCGTAGCTGCATTCGCGTGGACTTGTATGGTGGCAGTCAGAGCCAACTATAACCAGTTGCTAACGACTTTTTCACCGATCATGACTTCCTGTCGCCCATATCCATGAAAAAGAAATCATTTTCGCACCAATCTCCACAAAAAAGAGCCTGAAAAGAAACCCGCAGAGCTATCCGTCGAAATGCTCTGCGTTTTCTTCTATTTTATTTGGATATGGGGGTGCCTGTCGTCTTGGTCATCTCTGAAAAGGCACCCATGAGCTTCCTGGTGATCGGCCCGGGCTTGCCGCTGCCGACGATTCTGCCATCGACTCTGGTCACAGGCGCGACCTCTGCCGCTGTGCCGGTGACAAAGACCTCATCAGCCGTGTAGATGTCAAAGAGCCCCATGTCCCTCTCCAGGACCTCAATCTCCAGCAATCCGGCGAGGTCAAGGACCGCTTCCCGGGTTATGCCCTTGAGGTTGTTGACGGTGTGGGGTGTGTATATCTTTCCGTTCTTGATGACGAATATATTGTCGCCGCTTCCTTCCGAGAGCAGTCCCCGGGAATCGAGTATGATGGCTTCATTTCCGCCCTTGACGTTGGCCTCGATCTTGGCCAGGATGTTATTGAGATAATTGAGGCTCTTAATGTTGGGGGGCAGGCTGTCCGGAGAGTTTCTGCGGACGGAGACGCTGACTGCTGTAAGGCCTTTTTCATAGAGGTCTCCATACATGGCTCCCCATTCGACGGCGATGATGATGACCGTTGCAGCTTTGCACTTGTTGGGATCAAGTCCCAGATCGCCATAGCCACGGCTGACGATGGGGCGGATGTAGGCATTTGTCAGGTTGTTCTTCCTCAGTGTCTCTTTTATCGCTTCGCACATCTCCTCCTGGGAGAGCGGGACCTTTAGCATGATGGCCTGAGCCGAATCAAAGAGCCTTTTGACATGGTCCTCCAGCCGGAAGACCCTTCCCTCATAGGCCCTGATGCCCTCGAAGACCCCGTCACCGTAGAGAAATCCGTGATCGAAGACCGAGACTGTAGCCTGTTCCTCTGGAACAAACTTTCCGTTAAGATAAATTAGGCTCATATAACATCTCATCACCGGAGAATTGCCAAGGATAAATGTGTTTTGATCGTCCTGGGGATCGATGGATTTATTAATCTAGGAAGGAAGGTTGCTGCCTACTCTTCATGGGGTTTTGGCTATGGCAAGACTTGGTTTTGTGGTCTCGGAGTTCAATAGGGATATCACCTATCAGATGGAGCTGCTGGGCAGAGAGCACGCCCAGTTCCTGGGAGCAGAGGTTATATCTGTCGTTTATGTGCCCGGTGTATATGACATGCCCATTGCAGCAAAGAAGCTGCTTCGTCGCGAAGACATCGATGCCGTGGTCACCATCGGCTGCGTAATTCAGGGTGAGACGGCTCACGACGAGGTTGTGGCCAATCATGCCGCCCGAAAGCTCATGGACCTCTCCCTGGAGTTCGACAAGCCTGTCACCCTGGGCATCACCGGACCCAAGATGTCCCGACCTGATGCGCATAAGAGGGTGGACTATGCCAAGCGGGCGGTGGAAGCTGCCGTCAAGCTGCTCCAGAGGCTGGGAGGAGAGTGATATGGTCTCAGATCGGATGGCCTCCATTCAGGAATCAACCACTTTGAAGGTATCCGCCATGGCCAAGAGGCTGGCGGCATCCGGCCAGGACATAATCGATATGGGCGTGGGGGAGCCTGATTTCGATACACCCAAGCACATAGTGGAAGCAGGCTGCAGCTCTATCAAGATGGGCGAGACGCGCTATGCCCCCACAGCCGGGATTCCGGAATTGCGCAGGGTCATAGCCGACAAGCTCTGCTGGGAGAATCAGCTTTCGGTTACCGCGGATGATGTGGCCGTCACTCCCGGAGCCAAGATGGCTGTATTTGCGGCAATTCAGGCCATGCTCTGTGAGGGAGATGAGTGCCTGCTCATGGGGCCGTCCTGGGTCAGCTACGAGCCCTGCATCTCCTTTGCCGGAGGCCGGGCGGCCTGGGGGGCAGTGGACGAAGATTTTATGCCGGCAAACCTGGCGGAGAGCATCAGCTCCAGGACAAAGCTGATCATAGTAAACTCCCCCTCCAATCCCACCGGAGCGGTCTTCGATCGCAGGGTGCTGGAGGAGATCCGCGACCTGGCTGTCGATCACAATATCTCGGTCATCTCCGATGAGATCTATGAAAAGATCATATACGACCGGCAGCACATCAGCATCGGATCTCTGCCGGGTATGGAGGAGCGGACTGTTACCATCAACGGCTTCTCCAAGGCTTATGCCATGACCGGGTGGAGGCTGGGCTATCTCGCCGGCCCCAAAGAGATCATGAAGTGGGTGACCAGGCTGCTCTCCCACTCTGTCTCCCAGGCTACCACTTTTGTGCAGCGGGCGGGAGTCGCGGCCATGCAGGGGCCCCAGGAGGAGGTTTCCGCCATGGCCGCCGAATTCAGGGCCCGCCGGGACCTTCTGGTGGGCGGCCTCGCAGAGCTTGGCATTGCCTGTAGCATTCCGGGCGGCGCATTCTACGCCTTCCCCAATGTCTCTGAGAACGGCGGGGGCGATGCATTCACCGATAGGCTGCTCAAAGAAGCCATGATCGCAGCCACCCCCGGATCGGCATTTGGGCCGGGCGGGGCCGATTTTGTGCGCCTCTCCTATGCCACATCCCAGGACCGGATAAAGCAGGCTCTGGAGAGGATCGGAAAGATTGTAAATTAGTCAGGATTTTAGGGGCCAGGAGACTCTTATCTCTCTGCCTCCAGTCTTTGCTCTGCCGACAGCGCCTCTTTGGCCTCTCTGGAGAGCAGGCAGCCGCATGAGCCCTCCTCTGCCAGAGCGCAGTTGCAGGGCTCGATATGAATGGTGACCGTGGTTCCGGGGAAGTGCTCCTTTATGGAACAGCAGACCATATCAGTAATCCGGTGGGATTCGTCCACAGACATGGCCGCATCGACTCTTATATGAAATTCGACAAAACGGCTCGATCCGGCTTTTCGCGTTCTCAGCCTGTGAATTCCCCTTATGGTCGGGGCAAAGGCCATCACATGCCGCCTCACATCCTCCACCTCGTCCGCCGGCAGCCCCACGTCCACCAGATCGCGGGCCGACTCAACCGTCAGGTGATAGGCTGCCTTTATTATCAGTGCGGCCACGATCAAGGCAGCGGCCGGGTCCACCCAGTGCAGGTCCGTCCGGGGGGCGATTATCCCGCCAGCGGTTATAATGGCAAGAGCGGCCATAACGCCCAGGGAAGTGTAGATGTCGGTTTTAAGGTGCCAGGCATCGGCCTTCAATGCCACAGAGTCCGTTTCCTCTCCCACTTTAAAGAGGTGCCTGGATACGATTATGTTGGCAGCCACAGAGAGGAGCATTACGGCAACGCCCCAGACAGCGGAATCCATCGGCCTGGGCTCTCTCAGCTTGTCGTACGCCTCCATTATGATCCAGCCGGCGGCCAGGAATATGAGGAGCGCTTCGACCGTTCCTGATATGTTCTCAACCTTTCCGTGTCCGAAGGGATGATCCTCATCTGCCGGCTTGCCGGATGTCTTGACGGAGAAAAAGGCGATGATCGCTGCCAGCAGGTCGACTGAGGAGTGGATTGCCTCTGAGACGATGGAGACTGAGCCTATGGCAGCTCCTGTGATGAACTTCAAGATCACCAACATTAGATTGGAGGTGATGGAGAGGAGCGCCGCATTTGTCTTCCGCCTATCCGGGCTGTCGGCATTTCCTATCATAATCTATTCTCTTATTCTCATCAGGGCGGCTGCAGATATGCAGATCAGAAAAAAATCGGCTGCTTGAAATCCTGGCTGCTCCTCGATCTTCCTGTTGATGGGCTCCTGCACATCCTCTTTCAGTCTCCTCTCCAGCTCCCTGGATGTGGCATTGACGCTCTGGTTGACTGTCTCCTTCAGCCTGGCCTTTGCCTGGTCGGAGATGTTTTTTTCTGTTTCATTGATCTGCTGTGATAGGCTATTCTGTGCGATGTCTATCTGCTGGCGGAGAGCACTGGATAGGCTGTCGATGGGACTCTCCTGCGCCTGCGCGCCAGCAATGAGCATCAAAGGGATTGATAAGGCCAAAAGTGGTGCAATTGCCGAATAGTGCGCTCTCATGCCATCAGTCCTCATCGGGCCTTCTCAATTGGCGCTGCTAATAAAAAAGGATTGCGTTTGCATAAAATAGTCTGACCTCTGCGCATCACTCTGATTGTTACAAATAACGGTGATAGCGATGCAATGCATCAATGTCACCAATTGCGTCTACGTCACAGCCACGGTAGCGACAGAGACCTGGAATCTGAGCACCTGCACCAGCGTGACCATTCAGGACCTGGGAACAGAGCTGGATACAAGGGAGCACGGCAGCGGAGGGTATGCGACTGAAGAGAAGACCCGGCTCGTCTGGGAGAATAGATCCATCGAGTCGCATAAGAGCTATGCTGACCGGGTGGACAGAAATACCACAGTCAAGATGGATGAAAACGGCTCGTAGATGGCGATCGATGCCAGCTTCACTGGCAAGGCGAGCATAGGCTTCTACAAGAAGTCCGGTGCCGATGACGGGCCAAAGACCAGGCCTATCTTCGAGAGCCAGCAGGACTACAGCGGAAGCTTCGCAGTCAATGAGAGCTTCGAGGAGTACGGCAATAACGCACAGCTTAACAGGGATATATCCGGAGAGGGATTCGCTTCGGCAGACCAGAGGATACGCTCATCGCAGAGGAGCTACGAGCACGGCTCCGGATTGTATAGCAGCGAAGAGCTGACAGACACGGCGTCCAATTACATTACATGGCCAAGGATGTCGAGATCTCCCATAAGCCCACCAATTACAGTTTCTCGCCCACACTGAAGGCCAATCAGGACCTGAAATGGAGCAAGGGCATGATCTCTCAGAGCGGCACCCTCCGGGGTGGCGACATCATCGCATGATGAGGAGCACTACGCCGGCCGGTTTGATGTCAACAGGCATGTCCTGCTCACCGGAGTCTCCAGATATGACTATCCGCATATCGTGGTGACCAAGGAGGGCAGGATGAGAAATGAGCTGAAGCTTAACCTGACTGAAGATGCGCCGGAAAGTGTGCTCAACTGTGTCGAGGCGGCTGGAATCGCAGGAGAGAAGCTTGTCTCCTCCTCTAACTGCAGCTATGTCGAATCCTCATGGCTGCCCTGCTGTCCCTCCGACATCGGCCTGGAAAAGAGATCTGAGATCGACTCCCTGGATCCGTCGGTGGTCATATACACCATCACCCTCAAAAATAGCGGCAACAGCAGCATGGAGCCTATATATATGTGACCGGAACAGGCAGCGCTCTCTATACCACCAGATATGATGGCTGGCAGCCGCCGGACTGGGAGTTCAATTCTTCGGAGGAGGGGCTGACGATTTAGGAGAGCAATGAGAGTAAAAAACGAATCGAGTCCCTTGCAGGTCTTGGCTCAGTTCTGCATTTTTTTATGCTTAGAAAGGCATATATATTTGTCTTTCTAATATACATAAATAATCGTGAAGTTATCAAGGTTGATTGGACATGGCGTTCACTACAGCATTATATTATCCCAGTATAGATATAATGAATGAAGGATGGCTAAAAAATGCAATATTATATTGGGATAAAATTTATACTATTGTTCCGCAAGATATTGAACAACCTTACAGATCGGAGACCTCGCATAAGTTAAATGAAGAAGGAATATTATTACCGCTTTATATCAACAAAAGCCGAATAGACGGCGAATATATGGCTAAAAATTTCTTTGAGTATATCGACTCCCATGAAGGCAAAGAGTTTTGGGCCTCCGGCGAAGGAAGTAGAGATGAATGGTATATCCATATAACTAAAGTGCCAAAAGAAATACTCGATAAGATGGAGGAACGTAAATACTTGGAAGTGATAAGCAAAGATAAGGATATAGAGGAAAAATTGACAGGAATGTTTAGAGGAAACGAATGGATACGCATGGACAAAGATGTTGCGCGTTTCTATATGACGCTCCTGGCAGCATACCTCTCAGATGAATATGGATATGGACTCTTAACAGATATGGCATCGACCGATAGATTAGCCAATGCAGTGAGGCGTGATGCCAACCTAAGGCCGGTAAACCGTTCATACTATTTCAGGAAGGGTGGCATCACGCGAAACCTGGCCGAAGGTACTCTTGCAGATTTAATATTGGGGAAGTTGGGGATTGATCCGAACACCCCTGTTGAAAAGATAATAGACTTTAGAAATGAGCATGATAGTCAATTGGGTAGATTTAGAACCAAACTTGGTGAGCTAACAAAGGAGATATCAAAAGAAGATATGTCTTCTGAAAGGTTTGTTCAGAATATACATGATATATATTTGAACGATGTTAAACCCTCGATTGATGATTTGAAAGATAGTCTAAAATTTAATAACATTTCATGGAAATGGGACGGTTTATTAAAGATAACAACTATTTCGGTCGGACCAACGTCTTTAGCTACTGGATTATTAGGCCTTTCAGTGCCCCAGGCGATCATTGCCATGGCGGGCCTTTCTTTAGCAGCAACTCTAGTTAATTATAATAAAGAAAAAGAAAATAAATTACGAAGAGAACCATATTCATATGTGTTAGCATTAAGAGAACTTGGTTAAAACTTTGATGCAATCGATAGTCATATATTACTATTTTATCAATCTTAGAGCCTCCAGGCTCTCCATGACCCCTTTTTCCGTCTTCTGCTCCAGTGCTGCAGTCAGGCTCCTCTCCTCTATGGCCTTGAGTACCGGCGGCAGATTGATGCAGCCCTTTCCCAGGGGCAGATGATCGTCTCCGTTTCCGCAGTTGTCATGCAGGTGGACGTGAGTTAGGGCGGGGTGGCTGAGGAAATCGGAGAGCGTGCCACAGGTCTGGGCGTGCCCCACATCCAGCACCAGGCCCAGGCCGTGCAGCTCCAGGTCGGGCTTATTGAAGAATAGCCAGTCGCTCTTGGGCATGTTCTCCACAGCCAGGCGGATGCCGTGCTCCTCCTGCATGGGGGCCAGGTCGGAGAGGGATTGGTCCAGGGCCTGGAGGGAGTCGCGCCAGCAGAAGCTCCAGGGTGTGTAGCCGGGATGGATGATGTACAGCTCTGCGCCGATGCTTGCCGCGGCCTGGATGGCGCGGCGGTGCAGGTTCACAGAGGCCTCGCGAAATTCAGGGTAGATGCTGGCGATGTTTATGTCGGCGATCAGGCCGTGCACGCTGTACTTGAGGGAGAATGAATGGGCAGCCTCGATGTTCTCCTGGGAGAACAGGCTGTGTCTGGCTTCACAGAGGATCTCGGCTCTCTCACAGGCGCTTATCTCTGATATCTTCTGCAGCGCTATAGAGAGAGGATGGTTGATGTAGGCCCAGGTGGAAATCGCCAGCTTCATAGTCATCGGCTATGAAAAAGAAGAGCTTGTATATTACTGCTATTATCTCTATTCCTTCGCCCTTCTGAGCAGGTCTGCCGTCTCCTTCATTCGTCTCCCGTCACGC
Source organism: uncultured Methanotrichaceae archaeon (assembly GCA_964418105.1). Lineage (GTDB taxonomy): Archaea > Halobacteriota > Methanosarcinia > Methanotrichales > Methanotrichaceae > Methanothrix. The sequence continues at coordinate 9,043 of CAYQKI010000052.1, forward strand.
AGGGCTGCCAGGCCTGGAGGTGACTCCTGGAACAGCTCCAGGGCATTAAAGAATCTGTCCAGGACATCGCCCCTGTATGTCGGAACCAGGAAGATGTGGGTGTGGGGGATTCGCCTGCCCCGGGCATACATGCAGACGAAGTCAGGCTGCAGCGCAGCCATCATCTTCTTCGCCGCAATACCGGCTAAATTGAAGAGGCTTCTGTTCTCCTCTTCTGTCAGCTCATGCCACCAGGGCACATGCCTCCTGGGAATGACCAGGCAGTGGCCCCGGCTGAATGGATTTATGTCCAGAATGCACAGGGACAGTTCGTCCTCGCAGATGAGCTCAGCCTTGCCCCTTCCAGCGGCAATTTCGCAAAAGACACATGGCTGGGCCGGTTCCTTCTCCTGGCTGTTCATGGCAAATCCTCCCGTTTCTCACATCAGTTAGACACGCCAACCTTATTAAATGAAGCCTTCCTAGCACTTGCCGTGGTATACCATGTCATTTGAGATAGAGAGAATTCATGCTCGGGAGATCCTGGATTCCAGGGGAAACCCCACCATTGAGGTTGACCTTTTTACCTGCTGCGGCTTTGGCCGGGCGGCGGTCCCATCCGGCGCGTCCACGGGTACCCACGAGGCCCTGGAGCTGCGCGATGGGGGCGACAGGTACGGCGGAAAGGGTGTTCTCAAGGCGGTAAAGAACGTCAATGAGATCATAGCTCCGGAGATGCTGGGCATGGATGCCTCTGCTCAGAGGGAGCTGGACAGGTTCATGATTGAGATGGACGGCACACCCAATAAATGCAACCTGGGGGCCAATGCCATTTTGGCCGTATCCCTGGCTGCTGCCAAGGCGGCAGCCTCATCGGCAGGAATGCCTCTCTACAAGTATCTGGGTGGTGTCAATACCTCCCACCTGCCCATCCCATCCTTCAATGTGCTCAACGGAGGGCAGCATGCCGGAAATGACCTGTCCATTCAGGAGTTCATGATCCTGCCCACCGGGGCCAGGACCTTCTCGGAGGGGCTGCGCATGGCTGTGGAGACCTACCAGGCCCTGGGTAAGATTCTGAAGGGCAAGTACGGAGTAGGCGCGACCAATGTGGGATATGAGGGCGGATACGCTCCGCCGCTGGTGAAGACCCGCGATGCACTGGATGCCATCATGAGCGCCCTGGACGTGAGCGGCTACGGTGAGGAGATCAGGATCGGCCTGGACTCGGCAGCCTCCAGCTTCTATGTGGACGGCGGCTACTCTGTGGACGGAAACCGCCTCTCGCCCGGAGAGCTTCTGGACTACTATGTGGACCTGGTCAAGACCTATCCAATTGCCTTTTTGGAGGACCCCTTCCAGGAGGAGGCCTACGACGACTTTGCCAAGATAGCGGCAAAGCTGCCCGGGACCATCATCATCGGCGACGACCTCTATGTGACCAACATCAAGAGGCTGGAGAAGGGTATACAGATGAGAGCCGGAAATGCGCTGCTGCTCAAGCTCAACCAGATCGGATCGGTATCCGAGGCATTCGATGCCGCTCGCATGTCATTCCGGGCGGGCTGGAAGGTCATGGCATCCCACCGGTCGGCAGAGACTGAGGACTCGGCTCTGGCTGATGTGGCTGTGGCTCTGGGCTGCGAGATGCTCAAGACGGGAGCGCCGGCCCGGTCGGAGAGGACGGCCAAGTACAACCAGCTTCTCAGGATCCAGGAGGAGCTGGATGAGGCGGCGGCCTACGCCGTAATTTAAATTTTTTTTTAAATATAAAGAACCTGGCCTGGCCGCAATTGACCAGCCTTCGAGAAAAGCCGGGCAGATCCGCCACCTCGTCGTCCAGGGGCCGGATCAATACATCCGCGCCTGTTTCGGCTGCGACCCGGCCCATTGCCAGTTGCAGCTCCAGAGGAGGGCGGATGGAGTAGAGCAGCTTCGCTCCCCGGTAAAGCTGCAGGCGGGGCGAGAATATGTCGTCTGCCACAACTTGCAGGCCGCCGGACAGCCGGTCCTCCCTGTCGGTGAGAAGCACCTGCAGGCCGCGGGCTTTGAGGGCAGCAGCTACATCCAGTACATGGCCGGCCCCCACCTCCACCACCAGGCCGCTATAATTTCGGGCGATGTACTCTGCCAGGTCCTCTGCGCCGCGCAATGTCGACATCTGAAATCTCCAGGGTATCTCCGCAATAATTATTAAGGTATAACTCGGTTATGGCAGCAGGCAATGAGGGGGAAAGAGGCATTGCAGTCTGAGTTACGTGAGCAGAGAGATTCCGGCTATGCCGAAGGCTTCGGCCTGCCCAGGATACTGGTGGTGGGCTGCGGAGGCGCGGGCAGCAATACAGTCAGCCGCCTATCCGGCATGGGGCTGGAGGGGGCCTGGACGGTGGCCGTCAATACGGACAGCCAGCATCTGAAGGCGACGCGGGCCGACGAGAAGATTCTGATCGGAGACAAGCTCACCAGGGGCATGGGAGCGGGCGGAGACCCGCAGGTGGGCCGGCAGGCGGCGGAGCTTTGCGCGGCAGATCTCGAGAGGATGCTGGGCAGGGCCGACCTGGTATTCGTGCTGGCCGGCCTGGGGGGAGGCACAGGCACGGGATCGGCACCGGTGGTGGCCAGGCTGGCCAAAGAGAGGGGAGCAATAGTGGCCGCCATGGTGACCACTCCCTTCCACCTGGAGAGGGCGCGGCTCATTGTGGCCGAGGAGGGTCTGGAGGAGTTGAGGGCCTTCGCGGACACGACCATAGTCCTGGACAACAACCGCCTCCTGCAATGCGCTCCTCACCTGCCCTTCCAGCATGCCTTCTCGGTGGTCGATCAGATCATCGCCGAGATCGTACAGGGCATCTGCGAGACACTGACCATTCCGTCTCTGATCAACCTGGACTACGCCGATATCTGCACTGTGATGCGCTCCGGCGGGCCGTCGTTTATGTTCGTGGGTGAGGGCAAGATGAAGAGCAGCCCTGAGAAGATCGTCAAATCGGCCTTGAAGAATCCGCTGCTGGACGTTGACCTGCGCGGAGCCGGGGCGTGTCTATTGCACCTGACCGGCGGGCCGGACATGACTCTTAAGGAGGCGGCTGCTATCGCCGGCGCACTGACCCAGGAGCTGGACGGAAAAGCCAATGTCATCTGGGGGGCGAGGGTCAGGCCGGACTATGCCGGCAAGGTGAGGCTGATGGCGATTGTAACCGGCGTCAAGTCGGAGCAGGTACTCTCTGCTTGCAGGGCGGTGGGCGGGCCCGGCAATCAGAAAAAATATATAGATGTAATTAAATGAATAGGTAGATATGAGCGAAGTCTTCTTTGAGGTACTGGCGCTGGTGCTTTCGGTGATCCTGGCTCTGGCCACGATCTACAGCATTCGGATGTATCTGGAAATTTAATTCACAAAGAACGAATAGCCTTTTTTTGTCCTGGGCAGCAAAGATGCCGCCCTGATCCTATCCCATCCCCGGCGGCGTAACCCTCTGGAACTTCCACAGTTTGTCCAGCCTGGCGGTGGCGTTGACTCCTACTTTGGTGGTCATGCCCTCCACGCTGCGCGGGTCCAGGGTGCTGCCCCTCACATTGGGTCGCACCACCAGGTCTTCGTCGCCGCGCATGCGCGTTGCCAGGGCGAACTCCAGGTCCTGCGGGTCGTAGATGTTGATGTCCGAGTCGACCACCACGACGTGCTTGAGAGAGCCGTGCGCCTGGAAGGCGGCGTCGATCGCCCGCAGCGGGTCCTCTTCGCTCTGCTTTTCTATCTGCACCACGGCATGGAAGTAGCAGCAACCGCCTTCGGTCAGCACGACGTCCTTCACGTCCGCCACCTTTGATACGGCTCTGTAGATGAGCGGCTCATAGGGCACCCCCATGAGCATCTTGTGCTCGCCGCCAGCGGGAAGCAGGGCGTGGTAGATGGGCTTGTCCCGGGTCATCATCCTGGTGAGGCGGATGACTGGCTCCTGGCGAACCAGGTCCTTTGTGCCGGTGATGTCCACAAACGGCCCCTCCGCCGCCCTCTCCGCTGTGATGTAGCCCTCCAGCACAATCTCGGCATGGGGCGTGACAGCGCCGTTTTCCAGGCGCACCAGCTCCACCGGCCCTCCCCTCAGAGATGCGGCATAGGAGAACTCCTTCTCCGGCGGGACACGGGTTGAAGCGGCCATGAGAAGCAGCGGGTCGACGCCAATGGCAATGCTGACCGGCAACTCCTCTCCCCTGGCCAGGGCCGCCTGATAGAACTGATGGGTGTGCCGGCCCGGGACGAGGCGCGCCGCCAGGCGGTCCTTGCCCAGCACCATCAGCCTGTGCACGCAAGAATTGATCTTGCCGTCAAAAGCGCTGGTGACCACGGCTGAGGTGATGTAGGGTCCGCCGTCTCCCGCGAAATAGGTGAGGATGGGCAGCCTTGACAGGTCCGGGGCGATTACGCACTCCATAAATGGGGAGGAGTCGACTTCGTGCACAGGCCCGTCGTAGTCGAGGCCTGCCAGGTGGCGCACCATCTGGGATGGCTCTATGCCTAAAGCCCTGGACAGCAGAGCCCGCGAGCTCAGGATGTTCAGGCAGCACTCACTGCCCTGCACATTCTGCACGCCATGCACACCCTCTACTCTGGAAAAGAGGATAGGCCCCTTTCCCCAGGCCCGGTCTGTGACCTCCCGGACGGGGGATACCGGACCGTCCACCTTCTTGAGTAGCCCCGCGCCGTCCAGATCCTCCAGAAAACTCCTAAAGCTCATCTCATTTGCCTCTGCCCTTGCTTTCCATTACAGTCTTTTTCTTATTGCACCCATGCAGTTAATGGCCTTTTCCCCTGGCACTGCACCTCACAGCAGCAGCACGGCTATCAGGCCGGAGAGGAAGACGCCGTCGAATGTTCCCGCTCCGCCGATGCTGGCCACCGGGGCTCCAAGATTGCGGATCTTTCCCAGGTTCATGATATCGGCTCCGATCAGTGTTCCCAGAGTGCCTCCGGCGTAGGCCAGCAGGAAGATGAGGTCATGGGGGGCCGACCAGAGATAGACCAGCAGAAGGGCGGCGAGAGCCGCAGAGAGGGGCGGCAGGAGGGCGGGGGTGACGATGCCCAGACCTCTTACAGGCCTTGCCACCAGGTGGGTGAGGATAGCCACAAAGGCCACCGCCGCCAGGGCGAAGGGAAGCGACTGGGGGAAGCGGTAGATGAGGGCCAGGGAGATGACTGTGGGGATCAGGGCGCCGCCGACGTTCACTGCCAGAAGCGTGCTGCAGCTCAAATTCCCAAATACAGGCACTCGATATGTGATGCCGAATTGTCTCACATACCTCTCCTGCACCAGGGGCACTGTGCATTGCAGGCTGGTCACCGGTATATTGATGCTGCTTCCCAGGAGCGATGCCAGCAGCACAAAGAGCGCCTGGCCCCAGGAGAAGCCTATCCTGGTGAAAGCCGTATGCGCCAGATCAAGGAATAGGATGCCGACTGTAGCCAGCAGCAAAAAAACGAATATGAGCATGAGGAGTATGCCCACCGGGCTATAGAACAAGCGTTTATCCATGATGCTTAATACAAATGTGTTGGTATATATTTTTTGAGTTAGAACCAGTTTGTTCGTCTGACGTCCCTTTAAGCTTTCCGGCTCTTCCCTCACTTACTATGGGGAATTGATGCTTCCTTCGGCTATAACCAGTTGCAAACGACTTTTTCACCACAGAGACACAGAGGACACAGAGCAAGCAAAAAGAGAGCTAGAAACTGAAAACGAACTGAGGATGGCCACAAAAAATAGCGAGGAGTGCTTTTCCAATTGTACCTTTGAAGCTACGCC
>CAYQKI010000053.1:0-13306 GCA_964418105.1 uncultured Methanotrichaceae archaeon
GCCAGCCCGGCAGAGCTGGTCATAGCCGGCGAAAACACAAAGCTCCTGGAGGACCTGGCCGGGGAGGCGGGCGAGATCAGGCTTATCAACTGCGGCTCCCTGCGAGGGCGGATGGCCCTGGAGGACGGGGTCGCAGATATCGCCGCAGTAGTGGGCGGGAGCGCCCCGGCTCCGGAAGGGCTGGCTGTCCTGGCCCGGCTTGACCTGGAACTGGGGCTCGTCTACCGGGGCGGCGATGCGCCTGAGGATCTATCCGCCTGCCGCCTGATTGGCTGGCAGAGGGACTCAGCCCTCAAGGCCCTCTGGAATAAGGCCCTCCGGGACCAGGGCCTGCCACGCCCCAGCTTTGTCCGCCTGGCCCGCAGCCACTCAGCCGTTGCGGCTGCCGTCGCCTCCGGGCGGGCCGATGCGGGCTTTGCCGAGAGGCAGGCGGCCGGGGAGGCCGGACTGGGCTTCAGGCCTCTGATTCATGAAAAAATGCTCCTTCTGGGCAGAGCCGGAGAGGACAGGCCGGCCGTCAGGTCCCTTCTTTCTGCTCTTTCGCGTCTTTCTGCTCAATCCTCAGCGCAGGCTTCTCCGGGGAAGGCAGGGGCTTGAAACTGGCCATCCTGATCCGCCGCTCATAGTAGCTGAGGGGGTGGCGAATCCTCCGGCAGAGGTCGTCCTCGCCGGGGCAATTGCCGTAGGTGGCCATGGTGGCGCAGGCGGGAGGTTTGTACTTCGTGCCGGAAGCCCCGGCGATGTGCTCAACCTGATAGCGTGTCCTTTCCAGATCGAAGTCCGGGCTGGTGTTGAATATGGAGACCACCTGCTCGGCACTCATGCCAATCTGCAGCAGGAAGCTGACCAGGGCAAAGCGGGCGCTGTGCGCCAGGTTAACGCCCCTGGCCACGTCCGCGAGCATCTTTCTGATGCAGGGGGGATAGGCCCCCTCCTCCACCCGCCCCAGGTCCACCCTCTGCCGGGAGGCCAGCCTCTCCAGCTCCGCCTGAAGCGGCCCCAGGTACTCCTGTAGCGAGGCGCATATCTTCCCGTCCACCGCCAGGGGCAGGCCCCTGAGCACCCTCTCTCTCACCGCCTCTTCCAGAAGCCTCTTCAGCTCCTCCTCAGTGACAGTGAGATAGCCGCCGGCCAGGTCCCGGTTGACCAGCTTCCATTTACTGCTCTTCATGCCGTGCGCGGCTTTGACGTACTCGGCAAAATGAATCTTCCAGGGGCAAGAGCCACCTCCCTGGGCGGCTCCAGTTGCCTGGGGATGCAGTCCGAGGTCTTCTGCCAGGGCGGCCAGCCCCTCTTTCTCATCCTGCATGCGCCGGTAGGCGAGCTTTGCCTCAGCCAGTGCATAGCGGCGCAGCAGAATATTGTCGCCAAGGCAGGAGACCATCACCCGCGCCAGGGGGTAGGAGAGCAGCTCAGCCAGAAGCTCGGCATCGGTCCGGGCGGAGCTCTCGGCAATGCTTCCCGCTATGGCCCCGGACACACGCTCCGCAGCCCGACCTCGCACTGTTTTAAAAGAGGTTTTGCCAAGAAGGCCCACCAGAGAGTAGCCGCAGCTTCTAACCCTTTCGGCAGCCTCCTCTGTAAAAGGATAATCTGATACCCTCATTCCTGCTCAATTCTGGGAGCCAGGAGATAATTGATCTCCACCGATTGGCCCAGCTTGAAGTGGACCCGCAAAGGATAGTCGATTCCCATCTCCAGTGTGACCTCGGAGGCCTTGCCGATGGACTTGGACATATCCTCCAGGTAGTCCAGCGAGAACAGGCTCCTGGCCTCTCCCGGCTTCATGCCCAATAGCTCTGTGCTGGGGATCTTCAGCTTTAAGGAATCGATATCCCCCTTGGCCTCCATGTAAAAGCCCTCGTCGGATACTCCTAAAATGACATGGTCGCTGACCTTCTCAGCCGCCTTCACCGCCCGGCGCAGCTCCACACCCGGCAGGATGACGTGGGCGGGCAGGTCCAGATCCGGTATGCGTGGCTCCTTTCTGATGGCCGTGGGATCTATCAGGCTTAATGTGTAGGAGAGGGACCCTACCCCAATCTTCAGCTTGTGGCTCTCCTCCTCGAGCTCCAGTTGCACATTCTCACCCTTGTCAGCCATGCTCAAAACGTCGCCCAGCCGCACCAGGTCAATGCCGATCTCGCAGGCATCGGCCTTGAAGTACTCAAATGCCTCCTTGCCGATCAAGAGAGAGACCATGGCCACATTGGCCGGATCCACGGCCTTCAGCTCCAGGCCGGCATCGGTTATGGAGAACTTGACCTCATCCACCAGAGAAGAGACTGAATCGATTGCATCGCGCAGAGATTCCGCGTTGATTACTGCCTTGAACATTCCTTGGGCCTCCTCGGTAAGAATCATTTAATATTTAATATAGTTGATGGCCAGTCGCGCTTTGCAGAGCCTCGCTGGCTCTCAGTCGTACTCCCGCCATGTCTTGCTGCATTTGGTGCAGCGGAAGAAACGAACCTCGGACTCATCAGCAGACCGCAGTTGGCGCAGCCACCAATATGCGACGTTATTGCCGCAGTCCGGGCAGCGGGCTGATGTGGTGGGCAGGCCCGCCGACTCCTGCTCCAGGACCGGTACCACACGGTCCAGTTGCTTGGTCTTGCTGATCAGTCTCTCGCCTGCAGCCTTCGGAATCTTATGGCCGCACTTCCTGCAGACCATCATGCCGCCTTTGGGCATCATCATGCTCTTGCATTGGGGACAGAAATCCATCGCAGAGCACTTTAATCACTCGTCATATTAAAGTTTGCCAGTCTCCCATGGAGTGGTGAGGCGAGGTATGAGTACAGCCATAAATGTGATCTGTCTGGACCGGCCGGGGATGCTGCGCGACATCGCCGGAGCCGTGGCCAAGAGGGGCGGAAACATCATCTACACCCAGCAGTTCGTGGTGGAGAGGGGCGTCAACCGGGGCAAGGCATCGGTCTACATGGAGGTCGACGGGCCTGCGGAGGATGTGGAGCGGGTGGTGGAGGACCTGGACGGCTTCGATTCCATATTCGAGGTCTCGGTGCACAAGCCCTTTGAGAAGATCTACGGATCGCGAGTGATCATCATGGGCGGCGGAGCCCAGGTGGCCCAGGTGGCCGTGGGGGCAGTGAGCGAAGCCGACAGGCACAACCTGAGGGGCGAGCGCATCAGCGTGGACACCATTCCCCTGGTGGGAGAGGATGCCATTGCCGATGCCGTGAGCGCCGTGAGCCGTCTGCCCCGCGCCTCCATTCTGGTGCTGGCCGGAGCACTCATGGGAGGACGCATCACAGAGGAGGTCAAAAAGCTTCAGGCGGAGGGCATTCCCGTCATCGCCCTGAAGATGGCCGGATCGGTCCCTGAGCAGGCGGACATGGTGGTCACCGACCCCATCCAGGCCGGAACCTTTGCCGTGATGCATGTGGCCACCACAGCCGTCTTTGATATCAGCCGGGTGAGGGGCAGGGAGTTCTAGCTCTTCAGTATCTTTTTCAGATCTGACAGGCTCTCTCCTGCGAAGAGATCCTCAACAGTGTAAAAGCTCTCTCCCGCCTGGAGCACGGGGGCAGAGAGAGTGAACACCCCGTTGATGCGCAGCTCCGTCAGAGCCTGGGGTGTGCTCATATCCACCTCAGAGAAGGCGACTCCATCCTTGTGCAAAGCCTCCTTGAGCTGCTGGCATTTGGGGCAGGTCTTGGTAGTGTAGACGGTGTACTTCATAAAATATCCTCCTAGCGCAGGGCCATAGGGTAGGACTTCTTGGACCAGGTGGCATAGCCGCTATCCACGGCCCGCTGGGCACACTCGCTGCAACAGGAGAAGTTGGCCAGATACTCCACGCCCTCCATCTCATGCTCGAAGACATTGTTGCAGGAGAAGCCCGCCGTGCGCCTGAAGTCGAAGCCCTTGCCGAATTCATCGCACTCCGCTGCCGCCGGGCGCTCCAGCGTCACCCAGTCTCTGGGCAGAAGTATGGGCAGAGTGGCCAGGTTCATGCCGCATCCGCATGGTCCGTATACGTCCTCAAGATCCCTGAATATAATTGCCTTACAGATATGCTCGCTCATCATCCTCGCCTCTCTCGCGGCATTGGGCAGGCAACCTAAATAACATTTCCCATCCTCCCAAGAATATTTCCTCAAATCAAGCGTTATATTTCAAACCGGCAGGATATTCCGATTAGATTGGCTTATTTCCCTCTTTTTACATTTGCATTGGCCTAACAAAAAATTATATATGGAATTGAGTTGGATTAAATCCAAATACGGGCTTGCAGCAAAATATTGCTGAAAAATAATGCTCTTCACGCTGCACAGTACCGATATATGAGGTGTATTAAGATGCCGATACTTCCCGTGGCTCCGGTGAGCCGGCTCATCCGCGAGGCGGGTGCCGACAGGGTAAGCGAGGGCGCAAGGGATGCGCTGGCTGAGGTTTTGGAAAAGTACGGCCTGGAGGTGGCCCGAGAGGCGGTCGGCTGGGCCAGCCATGCCAAGAGAAAGACAGTCAAGTCCGAGGACATAAGAGAGGCAGTCAAAAGAGTTAAACCTCCTGTGGTCTCTGAAAGGTAGATCGATGGCAAAAGATGTAGACTCTCCTGGCCTGGACTATCGGTCTTTGGGCCTGATATGCGGAATCGAGATTCATCAGCAGCTTGATACTGCCTGCAAGCTCTTCTGCGGCTGCCCCACCCGGCACAGGGAGACTGAGGAGTCCAACTTCGAGTTCTTCCGGTATCTCCGGCCTTCGAGAAGCGAGCTTGGGGAGATCGACCGCGCTGCTTTGGAGGAGGTGCTGGTCTCGCGCAGGTTCATATACAAATCCTATGACAGCACCTGCCTGGTGGAGGCCGACGAGGAGCCTCCCCGAGAGGTCAATGCCGAGGCCCTGGAGATCTCACTGGTCATTGCCAGACTCCTCAACATGAAGATCGTGGATGAGCTGCACACCATGAGGAAGATGGTGATTGACGGCTCCAATACCTCCGGCTTTCAGCGCACGGCCTATGTGGGCTCGGACGGCAGCATTGAGACCTCTCTGGGGCCGGTGGGCATCGGCATACTCTGCCTGGAGGAGGAGGCGGCCAGGATCGTCGAGGACCGGGGAGACAGCGTGGTCTACTCTTTGGACCGGCTGGGAATCCCCCTGGTGGAGATAGGGACCGCCCCGGACATAGTCTCCCCCGCCCACGCCCGCGCCGTGGCCTCCTACCTGGGCATGATCCTGCGCTCCACCGGCCGGGTGAAGAGGGGGCTGGGGACCATCCGCCAGGATGTCAACGTCTCCATCCGGGGAGGGGCGCGGGTGGAGATCAAGGGCGTTCAGGCCCTCAATCTGGTGGACAAAGTCGTCGAGTTCGAGGCCCTGCGCCAGGCGCGTCTGCTGCAGATCAAAGAGGAGCTGGCCTTGCGCGGCGCTGGTGTGGATGATGCCGTAAAGGATGTCACTGAACTCTTTGCAGCCACTGCCTCCAAGGTACTGGCCCGCTCCATCAAGAGCGGAGGCGTGGTCCTTGCCTGCCGGCTGCCCGGATTTGCCGGCCTGGTGGGCCGGGAGATTCAGCCCGACCGCCGCCTGGGATCGGAGATGTCGGACCGGGCCAAGAGGGCAGGGGTGGGCGGCATATTCCATACCGATGAGCTGCCCGCTTACGGCGTCACCGCCGGGGAGGTGGAGAATGTGCGCCGGGCCTTTGCCGCGGTGGAGGGCGATGCCCTGGTCATGGTCACCGGCCCGCGGGACAGAGCAGAGAAGGCCATATCCGCAGTGCAGATTCGCGCCCGCGAGGCCCTGGCTGCTGTACCGGAGGAGACGCGACGGGCACTGCCGGATGGCTGCTCGGAGTACATGCGACCCCTGCCCGGCTCGGCCCGCATGTACCCGGAGACCGATGTGCCCTCCGTGGCCATCACCCATCAGATGCTGCAGGCTCTGGTGCTTCCGGAACTGTTCGCCGCCAGAGCGGAGCGCTTTGTGCAGCAGTACAGCCTGTCTGGAGAGCAGGCGCGTGTCATGGCCGCCTCCCCCGCCTATCCCCTCTTCGAGGAGATCGTCAGGGAGCTGTCCGTCTCCCCATCAGTGGCCGTGCGGGCCCTGGAGACAGTCCCCATCGAGCTGGCCAGGGAGGGCGTTCCTGTGGCCAATTTAACAGAGAGGCACTTCCGGGAGAGCCTGGCCCTGGTCGCCAGGGGCAGCATCGCCAAGGAGGGGCTCACTGCCCTGCTGCGCTCTTTAGCCGAGCAGCCGGAGATGGAGGCAGAGAAGGCCGCACAGGCAGCGGGCCTGGTCGGCGCGGCCGAAGATGAGGTGCAAAGGGCGGTGCAGGCCATCGTAGCTGGCAAGTCCGACCTGGTGCGCTCCAAAGGGGAGAGGGCGGCGGGCCCCCTCATGGGCCTGGTCATGAAGGAGCTGCGGGGCCGGGCGGACGGGGCAGTGGTCAGCACCGTGCTCAAGAAGGAGATAGAAAAGATACTGAGACAATAGGCATGCCTGAGACCAAAAAGCCGGATATGCTCCTCTGGGAGGAGACGATATTTCGAGACAGGGACCTCTTCGAGCTAGATCACCTGCCGGAGCATTTCCTGCACCGCGAGCCTCAGAACAACAGCCTCAAGTTCTGCATCCGCCCCGCCCTGCAAGGCGGCCGTCCCGTCAACGCCCTCTGCCTGGGCCCCCCCGGCACCGGCAAGACCACGGCCATTCTCAAGCTCTTCGAAGAGATTGAGGCCCACTCCTCCCGGGTCGTCCCGGTGCATGTCAACTGCCAGATGGACTCCACCCGCTACTCCGTCTTCTATCAGATCTACAAAAAGCTCTTCGACCATGCCCCGCCCTCTAGCGGCATATCATTCAAGCGCATATTCGAGAAGGTGGCCGAGGCCACTGTAGAGCAGGATAAGGTGCTGGTGGTGGCGCTGGACGACATCAACTACCTCTTCCATGAAAAGGAGATAGATCACGTCCTCTACTCCCTGCTTCGGGCTCACGAAACCTGCCCCGGCGCCAGGATGGGAGTGATCGGCGTCATGAGCGAGCTGTCGCTGAGCTACGTCCTGGACCCGCGCGTGGTCTCCGTCTTTCAGCCGGAGGAGGTGCTCTTTCCCCTCTACAGCAGAGGTGAGATTGCCGACATACTGGCCCACCGGGCGCAGATGGGCTTCTACCCCGGTGTCATGAGCGAGCCGGTGCTCGATGCGGTGGTAGATGGAGCAGAGAAGGCGGGGGACCTGCGAGTGGGAATTGACCTGCTTAAGAGGGCCGGTCTCTCAGCAGAAAAGCGGGCTTCCAGAGCCATATCCCTGGAGGATGTCACTGCATCAATGGATAGCTCCCGTTTGGTTCACCTCAGCTTTGCCATGAAGTCCTTGAAGGAGGACGAGCTGAAGGTACTGCGCCTGGCAGCAGAGAGCCCAACCAGCCGCGCCGGAGAGATTTACGCCCGCTTCCATGAGGAAACCGGCGCCGGATATACCCGTTTCCATGAGATTTTGAATAAGCTTGACTCAGTGCGGCTTATAAACTCTGATTTCACAGGAGCTGGGGCGCGGGGCAGAAGCCGCCTCATCAGTGTGCGCTACGATCCGGATGAGATCTTGAAGAGGATCAAGCATTAATATTTTTAAAAGAAGCATATGTATTTTTATTAATTTGTATATTCGATATATAGTTACTGTGGGTAAGGGCTTTAACCTAGTATGTTGTTCGTCTTTTCCGTATGGACCGGCCGAAAATGAAGATGTCCCGCAAGTACGGGGAGATGTTCGTGCAGTCTCTGCTCTTCGTCTCCGCCATAACGTCCATCCTCATCATGCTTCTCATCTTCTATTTTCTCATACACGAAAGCCTGCCCGCATTCATTGAACTGGGCATACTCCCCCTGCTCTTCAGCATGAAATGGCATCCTTCCGGGGATATCTACGGCTTTCTTCCCCTCGTCACCGCATCTCTGACCATCACCCTGCTGGCCCTTTTCATCAATATCATCATCGGCTTTCCTCTGGCCATCTACCTGGCGGAGCTGGCCGGGCCGAAGAGCAAGGCCTTCCTGAAGCCGGCCATCGAACTGCTGGCGGGCGTACCCTCCATAGTCTACGGCTTTTTAGGCGTGATAATACTCGTATCCTACCTGCAGGACAGCTTTGACATGCTCACAGGCAGATCGATTCTGGCCGGATCCATTCTATTGGGCGTGATGTTCATCCCCTATCTCACCACCATCTGTGAGGATGCTCTGCGGGCAGTGCCCGGTGAGTACAAGGAGGGCTCGCTGGCTCTGGGAGCCAATCGCTGGCAGACGCTCAGAAATGTCACCATCCCGGCGGCGTCTTCGGGAATTACCGCTGCCGTGCTCCTCAACATCGGCAGCATAATCGGCGAGACCATGGCCGTGCTCCTCGTGGTGGGAAACGTGGCCAGGCTGGCATCTCCCCCCTTTGACATATTCGACCAGGGGGCCACATTCACCTCGGTCATCGCCGGGGAGATGGGTGAGGTGGCCAGGGGCTCAATGCACTATCACGTCCTCTTCGCCGTGGGCTTTGTCCTTCTCATTGTGGTCTCCATTCTCAGCCTGGTGGCGGACTACGCCCGGGCCCGCATCAGACGCAAGTTCGGAGGGTACTGAAATTGATTAAGATCAAGCCCGCTTTAGCCGCATCATTTGCTATATCCGGCTTTCTGTTTGTGACATCGATTGCCTGCCTCGTCCTTCAGCCGGACCTACCGGACCTGGCGGCCCTATGGCAGGCCTGTCTGATAGCCTGTCCTCTGCTCATCATAATATCCTATTTGGCATCCGGGCATGCCTCTCTCAAAACAGCTCCTCTTCTGGCCGTCGATGCGCTCATCTGCGCCGGCATCTTCTCTCTAATCCAGTTTGAAGTCCTTCACCCCGGATTTGTCATCCGCCGGCCCCTGGGGATGGGCGCCTCCTTCGACTATGCCTTTATACTCCCCCTTCTCGTCTTCGTGGCCAGCCTGCTCTGCACCAAGGATGCCCTGAACATTGTGCATGGATACAACGCCAGGGGAAGGGAGGCACTGGTCTTTTTGGCAGTCAGGCTCTCCGCCGTGCTCTCGCTCCTCCTGCTGGGGGCCATACTCTTTGTAATTGTTTACAAGGGAATCGGAGTCATAAGCTGGGAGTTTTTGACCATGCCCCACCGCCGTCTGGGGCAGGCGGGCGGGATTTACACCGCCATAATGGGCTCTCTCTGGATGGTCCTGGGGGCCATGATAGTCTCCTCGCCCCTGGGCATCGGCGCTGCCATTTACCTGCATGAGTACTCCAGGAGCCTGCGGCTCAACCGTCTCATCACCATCGCTGTCAGTTGCTTAAACGGCGTCCCCTCCGTGGTCTTCGGCCTATTCGGCCTGGCCTTTCTGGTGAGATTCTTTGGCGTCTCCCTCATCTCCGGCTCCATAATCCTGGGGCTCATAAACATCCCCACCATCATTCTCACCAGCCAGGAGGCTCTAAAGAGCGTCCCCAACTCCCTGCGGGAGGGAAGCCTGGCCCTGGGAGCGACCAAGTGGCAGACCATCCGCAAGGTGGTCCTGCCCTCGGCCATGCCCGGAATTCTCACGGGCGTGATCATGGGTGTAGCCAAGGCCTCCGGAGAGACCGCGCCGATAATGTGGACGGCTGTGACATTTACAGCGACTCCGGTGCAGATGGTCTACGGCATAATTCCCGACCTGTTCCAGCCGGTTAACAACCTGGACTACCATCTCTTGAATCTGATCTACTTCCTGGGGGCGTGGGACGTCGAGGCTCGCGCCTGGGGCACGGCCCTGGTGCTCATCGCGCTGGTTTTAGGGACCAATATGCTGGCCATTGTGGTGAGAAATCACTACAGGAAGAAGATATCCTGGTAGGATTTCGTCAAATATCTTTTTTTAAATATTTAACATTTTTTTCGGTCTGGATGATCCTCATATAAAGGTAATGTACTATTGGTATAGAAGGCTATTAAAGGTCATAACAAAGGCTATGTTTGAGATAGGACAATGACAAACCAAAATTTGACAGATAAAACATATGACGTGGTAGAGCGAATCGACCTGCAAAAGCAGGGGTTGAAAGTGACTATCATGGCATTCGTCCTGCCTGCACTTATGTGCTCTGCAGCGAGTGTTTATTTTTACTTTGTTTCTCTTCACCAAAAAGGAGGTTTATCCGATATCAATCTTGCACTTATTGCGCTTTCTTTCCTCATTTGCATTGCACTTCTGGCAATAGCAAGTAAGAAAATCATTAAATTCGTTGAACTAAAGAATAAGCTCAATGGCATTGAAGCTTTGGAAGAGACCATCTCCAAAGAGGTCTTGAAATATGAGACGGATTGAAATTGCTTCGCTATTTCTTTGCTAATTTTTAAAACCATCAGTTGAATTCTAATCTCAAAGCATTCTTCCCGTTTAATTTAGCTAATGCAACTGCATTTATAGAAATCTGCAATTATAGAAAGTGGGGAAGATAGATCCAGTGGGGGCAAATGTTTAGGAGGCAAATGCGATCCTGCAGATCTATCGATAAGCTAATTGCCGCATAGTAAATATATGCTTTTCGGAACGATTCGAGTGCTCAAATGTTCCGTGACAAAGGTTTGCATTATCCGAAATCATAGGGAGAAATGCCCCTCTGTCTTATCAATTATCTGTGGGTCCTGATCCACAAGACGCCAGCGTGACCAACTCTTCGTTGCATCTCTGGCTTTATAGAAACACCTCTCCAGGACGACGGTACCGCTGGTCTTCTCCTCATCCCTTATGGAGTTGCAGAGGTTATATGTGAAGAGACTTAGGGACCCAAACCACATCTCATTGCTTGGCTGGTCTTCCTTGGAAGATGCCAAGATCATCTGGTCGTCGCCTGCGATATTTTCAAGCCCGCCGGCATTGCAGGCGTCAACCACCAATGCAACGTCCTTCAGGCCTTGAATGCTTTTTTGTAGTTCATCGGCGCTGATGTAGCTGGATGACTGGCCATTGCTGTCCTGGGGAATCAGAAAATAGTCATTTCCTTTTTTCTCGCCGTGCCCTGAGAAGTAGATGAGAATCTTCCCAACATCTTTTTTATCCTTCATTTCGCCAAGGGCTTTTTCCAGGATGTTGCTCTTGGTGGGTTTCTCATCAGTCAAATCTGTGAGTTTAGTGACATTATAGCCGTAGGCTTCCAGAAGGGCAGCCATTGTCTCGGCATCATTGACGCTGTTATGCAGACTGCTGCGATCTGTGTAGTTATTGACGCCGACGACAACGGCGTAGTTCTTTTGGGGTTGGGATACAGCCACCTTATCCATATAAAGATAATTTGGGATCTGACTCTGATTCGTTTGGTCTGCTGGGATCAGATATGGGCGGATAGCGTTAAAGGTATTTTCCTGAATGAGCCGGTCCAGGTTGCCGTTTGTCTTTGTCTTAATTTTTGGCAAATAGGTGTCGATCGTTTCCGTATGGGCAGTTTCGGTTTTAAATGACCCATATGCATATTTTAAATCATTTAGATCTGACACTATGTTTTGCTGGGATTCAGAAAGCTTAAATTGCAGGTGGCTGGCAGAGGTGTCTTCCATACTTTCTGCTTTTATTTCTTTCGGGGTTTCTTTTTTGGCTGAAGCTTGATAATTCTTTAGGTAATCGTTGTGGCCAGATGCCGTCCGTTCTTTTTCATAATAATAATTACTGTTGTTATTCACTAATATAAGATCATCATCTGCGATCCGAATAGAATCCCTGGATGCATCCCAGCCCAAGAAGCCATCGCGATTTAAGGATGGCTCCCGTTGCAGTTCATCTGACCCTATTAATGGCGTATCTCTCTCACTTGATTTCTTGTAGATATAAGCGATATTCGCGCTGATTTTTCCAGCCAGGCCCTCGTTTGCTTTTTGATCATTTTTTTCTTCTTTTGTGTAATATTGGCTTAGCAGATCTAAATTATTAATATCCCGTAAGCGGTGTTCTGCAATAGACCCTATTTTATTATTATTGATATTATCTGAATACGCTATATCTTTGATTAATGTTTCTATGGCAACCTGAGTTTGTTCTTTTGAGCCTGTGTCTTTATGGGCTGTTGACATGGCCAGGCTTTCACCTGCGGCTGATGTTTGGGAGATGGCTGGGGCTTCGGTCTCACTGCCCCCATCTATTAAGAATTGGAGTTTGTCACTTGTTGAAGAGGATACATCCTGTTCAGCAGCCAAACCCAGGGATGCAATTGCTATCAATATTGCTAAAATCTTAAATATCCTTTTCATTTGCACCAATCCTGATAGCAAGTCTGCCGCTCAGCCAATGCCTGCAAAGCTCAGTAACTATATGCCTCGTCGCTATATAAAAAGATTCCCATCCAAAACGAATTGATGACCTCAGTTCTCTTATTATTATATTTATCGGCTTTAGTCAATTTGCCTCCATGATTTATGCTATTTATATAGACCTGATGGAAGCCGAACCTATCAGGAAACGCCTACTCTGTGTTATTATATGAACCAATGAAATTATCGCTGTATTTGATGCTTTCGTTGAACCAATTCTGCGCTTGCATAGCATATTCTTTTTTATTGGTTTCGTAGTACTTGACCATATTCCATAAGTAACCTTCCATGTTGACCAGTGCCAATTGGATGATGCGATGATAATCCGCATAAAGGCTCGGTGGAGTTATCCGGTCGACCATATCCACCGTCTCCCTTGTTAATATAAATAATGTCATTGTGGCAGTCATGGCCTCGCGAGAAATAATCCCTTTATTCACAAACTCATCCAATATCTTTGAAGAATATTCGAGGTCCTCATTATACTGAACTTCAATCAATTGCATTAACTGCAGATACTCTGTTTCATTTAGGCTCGAATTATTATATCCTATCACCGATAAAACATTCTCCGAAGGATCTGAGGCCGGAATGAAAAGTGTGTATCCATCTGTCTCCCGCGAGAGGCTCTCACCCGCCCCAGATGCGATGAAGATGCCAGCGTGGACTGTTAAGCCGAATGTCATTAGGATTGCTGCTGTAGATATATACCATTGCATACGCAAAATCTCTCCGTGATTATTATCTAGCAGTCTAGTAGATAAAGCATTTGGATGAGCTGTACCCTGAGAGGACGGCTCGCCAGCGAGCGATCTGAATAGAGGCTGTCCAATACACTTGAATAACCACTTAATAAAAAAAAGGAGTCATTACAGCACTTTGCTGCAACGACCATTATCCTATTAGCTTAGCCGGTTCCCGGGAAGGGTGTTATGGTAGCTACTGGATTCTCTGAGACGAAGAACCACTGGTAGCAGACATCCTTGACGAACATCTTG
>CAYQKI010000053.1:13406-14736 GCA_964418105.1 uncultured Methanotrichaceae archaeon
GAATCAACTGCATCCGAGTCATGTTCGTCTTGAGCGGCTGCTATGCCAGCTACAAATAGGCCTACCAGGAACACTGCCAGGATAAGCCCAAATTTCAATATGCTCTTCATAGATTCTTTGCCTCCTATTCCTTATGTAAAGGGGTAAAATTTGCCCCAACAAAGGTAGGTGTAATTTGAGAATATATAATGCCACTAAATTAAATATCTTATATATAATCTGTAAATAAGATACATTGCTAAAGTCAGAACACTAATTCCGAAAGGATTAAATAATGAACATGGATAAACTTTATAAATGCAAAGCAAATGATTAACTGGAGGCATAAAAAATGAAGAAATGGATCTTTTGGGGATCTGCTGTTTGCGTCCTGCTAATAGCAATGGCAGGATCAGCGCAATCTGCGGATAATCCCATGTATATAAATCTGGTCGTTGATCTGAATGTTCCACAGGGCGCTAGCGAGGATCAGCTAAATGCCGCCAAGAACAGTATCGTAAATATATTCAATACCTTCAATGAAAAGGGCATAAATTGGACATTAGTTCTAACCAATGATGCTTCTGAGCAAACAAGACTCTTATTGGGCCAGCTTACTTCAATAGGAAATATTGAAATAGCCGTATCAGGAAACCACTCAGATGAGCTGATAAGTTCAAAATCCTACACAGAACAAGTGGATATATTGGAAAGATCGAAACTCTATGGCGAGTCATGCGATGTTTGTGGCCTCAATGAAGTGATTGTAACTGGCTTTATGCCGCAGTCCTTCGATCAAAATGAAGATACCTACAAGGCGCTTGATTCACTGGGCTTCGAGTATAATTTGGGATTTCAGGCAGGTCTCATATATGCTCCCGGACATGAGGCTGATACTTGGCCTTACAAGGTTGAGAATCACAAATTCTATGCCGTGCCTGTGAGCACCTATATGCTTTCTGATGAACTTATTCCTCTGCAAGACCGCTATGCTGTAGATAATGGCATTAGCTCCACTGAATGGTTGGATATGCTTAAAGGAAAGCTCGACGAAATCTCAGGCAAAGATGAACCTCTGGTTGTAAGCCTGAGCAGTTCAGCCTCTGGGTCAGGAGAATACCTGGACGTGCTTGCGCAGTTTATAGACTACGCAATATCTGATAATGCATATTTTGTCGTTACCAGCGATTTAGTTGCTATGGCTCGCGATAATGTCCATGAGCTCTCTTCATCGCAGACATCGGCAGCCAAGACAACGTCTGGCACTGGCAGCAGCGTAGAAATCGAATCAAATACGACATGCAAAGAATGCCAGGATCTAATAAAGGCTACAGCGATCAATGCATCGGCA
>CAYQKI010000054.1:0-14606 GCA_964418105.1 uncultured Methanotrichaceae archaeon
TGCCCAGAAACCACATCATCCTGGGAATTGGCCTCTCCGGAGTGACCAAGTCCTTCATCCAGGTGATAGTGATCATGCTCTTCGGCCTGGTCATAGGCGTGCGCTTCTTTTCCGGCTACAGCCTGATGCAGACGGCAGCGGCGGTGCTGGGTGTGCTGCTCTTCGTGGGCGTCTTCTCCCTGGGCTTTCTCTTCCTCTCCTCAGCCATCTCCATGAGCATGGACACTCCGGAGGGGCTTCAGGCAGTGATCACTCTACTCAGCCTGCCGCTATTCTTCGCCAGCAACGCCCTGTATCCCATCGATTCCTCTCCGGGGATTGTGAGAACATTAGCCACGATCAATCCGCTCACCCACCTGGTGAACGGGGTGCGCTACTTCGCCGTGGGCGGCGACTTTTACGCCATCGGGGTCCACTATGTCTATAGCAGCCAGGAGATCGCCGTCTCATTTCTGGCGCTGGTCGGCTTTGCCGCCGCCATGTTCCTGGTGGCCCGGAGGGTCTTTGCAAAGGCAGTGGTGACCTGAGATGCACCCTACCCGCCATTCCCGGCGAGCCCTTCATGCCCGCGCCGCTCTTAACGCGGGAGTTAATTAGTTTGAATGCGAAGGAGAATCTATGAAGGTTTTGGGAATATGCGCGAGCCCCCGCGGCTCGAAGAGCACCACTCTGCGGCTGGTCCAGGCTGCCCTGGAGGGCGCAGCCGCCGGGGGAGCGGATGTGGAGCTGGTGGACGTCTGCGATCTGGACATCAAGTTCTGCAATGCGTGTCAGGTCTGCTTCAAGACCGGCGAGTGCATTCATGAGGACGACTTTAAGCCTCTTTATGACAGGATCCTGGCGGCGGACGGCCTGGTCTGGGGCTCGCCCAATTACTTCCACACTGTGACCGCTCAGATGAAGACGCTCATCGACCGCATGGCGGACGCCGTTCACTGCCAACTGCTCACCGGAAAGTACTGCTGTAGCGTGGCCAGCGGAGGCAGCAACTACGATCAGGTCACAGTCTACCTGGATGCCCTGATGCTCAACTTCGGAGCCTTTGTCACGGGTAGCGTGGGCGCGGCCATGTCCAGCGGGCCCGCTGGTATGGAGGAGGCGGAGAAGAAGGCCGTGCAGCTCGGCAGATCTCTGGCCGGGGACATCTCCGCCAAAAGCGACTACATAGAACAGAGAAAGATGCAGGAGGAGACCCGCGAGTACTTCAAGCGCCTGGTGAAAATGAACAAAGAGAGCTGGGAGCACGAGTATGAGTACTGGAACAGCATTGGCTGGAACTGAAAACACAAAAAAAAGAACGAAAGCCCACCAGCATCAATCCTCACAACTCTTTAATAGTTTCCAGTCCTATTCAAATGTTCATGCTGACACTGGAAGAGGGCCGGCTGGCGGTGCGCCTGGCCAGGCAGGCGGTTGCAGGCTATATCGAGAACAAGAAGGTCATCGAGCTCAGCGGGTTGCCGCCATTATTTGAGGAGAAGAGGGGCGTATTTGTGACCCTCCATGAGGAGGGCGACCTGCGGGGCTGCATCGGTTATCCTGAGCCCGTTCTGCCCCTGGGCCGGGCCATCGTCGACTCAGCCATCAACGCCTGCTCCCGCGATCCGCGCTTTCCCAGGGTGCGGCCTTCCGAGCTGAAGAGAATCGAGATTGAGGTAACTGTTCTCACTAAACCTGAGGCCTACACCGAGCCCAAGAAGAGGCTACCGGAGCTGGTGGTCATAGGCCAGGACGGTCTGATCGTCAGCAAAGGGCCCAACTCCGGGCTGCTCCTGCCCCAGGTGGCTCCGGAGTGGGGCTTTGATTCTCTGGAATTTTTATCCCAGACCTGTGTGAAGGCTGGCCTTCCCCCGGATGCGTGGCTGGATGAGGACACAGAGGTGCAGCACTTCCAGGCCCAGATCTTCGCCGAGGTCGCCCCGGAGAGGGAGGTCTTCGAGAAGAGCTTCACCGAGAGCCCCTGCGGGACGGGGTAGTTCTCTGAAGTAGAATGTCGTGGCTCAGATCCATTTCAAAATAGCGGAGAGCCAAGCAGCTCTCAGCCGCAGAAAGAAGAGTGAAGGGCGAAAAGCCCCTTTGCCGCCGCCTCGATCCGCCCTCTGCCCTCCAGGCACTCCAGCCAGCGCCCGGCGATCCAGGATGGGCCCTGGGCTGCGCCGAAGAGGGATCCAGCAATGGAAGCGATGGAGTCGGTGTCGCCGCCTCCGCTGGCTGCTGCAATCAGCCCCTCCTCCGGCTCCTTCTCGAACTTGAGATAGCAATAGAAGGCAGCGGGTACGGTTTCGGCTGCCAGGGGCGAGTTTCTGATCAACCCCAGAGCATCCTCCACCGAAAGGTCGAGCAGGCTTTCCGCCCACATTAGCCTCTCGGCAAAGTCGGCATCAATGCGGCTGGCCTGGGAGGCAGCATATCTCAGGACCATGCATTTATCAAAGCCGTTCAAGGACAATGCCACTCCCACGGCCACAGCCACCGCCGCCGCCCTTGCCGCAGGAGAGGCGTGAGTTGGGAGGCTCTGCAGGTCGGCGTAGCTCTTGACTACATTTATGTCCCGGTGATAGAGCAGGCCGATGGGCGCCGCCCGCATGGCCGAGCCGCAGGTGGGAATGGCGAGCCCAGAATGCTGCCAGGGCGTCCCGGCGAGCATGGACTCCACGGCAGAGCGGGTGGCAAATCCCACCCCCCGGTTGAGCCGCTCGTCCAGCGTCCAGGCTGCGCCCCAGTTGGCAAGCTTCCCGGCAAAGAGGTCGGCAGAAAAGCCGTGCGCCTCAATAATGGACTCTGCCAGGATAAGCGTCTCCTCGGTGTCGTCTGTAAACTGCCCGGCCTGCAGGCCAGAGTGAAAATGCTCCTCCGGGGCGGGCAGCATGTCCCGAACCACGCCCCAGCGAGCCCTGATCTCCCGGGCGGTGTAGCCCTCCGTGGGCATGCCCAGGGCATCGCCCACAGCAACGCCCAGCAGACAGCCTATAAAGCGACCCTGAAGATCCATCACTCGGGCCTCATGTGGGAATTGATCTCCATAGTTTCGCTGGATGCCTCTGCCCCAGAGATATCATAACTCAAATTAGCCCCTGTAGCATCTCTTTCGGATCTATCAGCCCCATCTTCTGCCAGATGAGGTATATGCCGATGAAAGTTCCGGCCATGGCTCCCAGATTGGAGAGTGCTGCCACCATTATGACCCTGAAGAGGCGGTTTTCCATCATCTGGGAGAAGCTGTCCGCCTGGGCCAGCCTCTTCAGGTCGGATACAGTCGGCTTGATCTTCCAGGCCTCCACCATCCCCGCAAACCATCCGGCCGCTACAAAGGGGTTGAGGGTGGTCATCCAGGCCACCATGAGCGCCGTGAGGGCAGAGAGGGGATGGCCCCTTGCCAGCAGCACCCCCAGAGCTGACAGCCCGCCGGTGACTGCGAACCATATGGCAAAGGCCAGCAGGATGGCATGGCTGGACTGGGCACTTGCCAGCACCAGGCCGATGGTGGCCAGGATGAGCAGGCTCACCACTGCCCCGAAGATCCTGGCAAATGTGATCCTTTTTTTGGGCTTCTCATTCAGGCTCTCGATAGCCGGAATCCTCTCCGGATGGGCCAGGTGGCGGGCTATGCCCTCCCGGTGTCCGGCGCCAACTACCGCCAGCACCCGTCCCTGCTTGGAGAGGAGGTACAGGTTTCGGGCCAGGTAGGCATCGCGCTCGTCCACCAGGGCGTTGGCCGCGCCGGGAGATATCTTGCGAAACTCCGCCACCATCTGGGTGACAATGTCCTCCTGGGTGATGGTATCGATGTCGATCTCTTCCTCTCCGCCAAAGCCCAATGCCGGCGGGACCATGGACCAGAGCAGCCGCAGCTTGTCAAAGAATCCCATGGCCGACCAGAAGCGCTGGATGGTGATGCCCACATCCCTATCCACAAGAGCCACCCGCGCCCCCGTCCTCCTCGCAGCTTCAATGGCGGCCAGCATCTCCGATCCGGGCTTGACCCCCATCTCATCTCCGATCTTCCTTTGAATGTAGGCCAAAAACCACTGCACCAGGAAGAAGTAGAGCTTTCCGCCGCTTAAGAGCTCGCTGATCTTGATCTCCTTCTCTTCCTCCTGTCCGGTTAAAGCCCGGTAGCGGGCAGGGCACAGCTCCACTGCCACAATATCCGGACGCGTCTGCTCAATCCTGCTCACAACCTCGGCAACGCTCTTCTCAGAAACGTGAGCCGTTCCGACAATGATGACCTCGTGAAGCTCACCTCCCGTAGAGGGCTCGGATCCGGGCACCACCAGCCTGGTGGCGGGAAGTGCCTCATCCTTCATCGCATCCGTGTTATCCAAATTTATTACCTCTCATGCTCCCCTCTGGGTGGAGAGCTCAATGGCCCTGACCAGATCCTCTCTGGAGAGTATGCCTGCCAGCCGGCCGGCATCCATCACCGGCAGCCGGTGAATCTGCATCTCGTTCATCATCTTCATAGCAGTCGATGCCTGCTCCTCAGGAGCGATCACATATAACTTTCTTGCCATCACATCCCCCACCCGGGTAGCGGCCCGCTTCTCCTCAGCCACCTTCTGCAGATCGCTGAGCGTGATGATTCCCCGCAGGACATCCTCTTCGAAGACGGGATAGCCGCGGTGCTTCTCCTGAAACATCAGCTCTTTTAGCTCCTGGAGGGTCATATCGGAGGAGATGGTTTTAACCTGCCTGGACATGATGTCTGCAACTCTTATGCCCTCCAGGCTGATGGAGATCTCAGTTGCCTTCCCCTCCTCAGACGCCCCCACATAGACGAAGAATGCCACGAAGATGAGCATGAAGTTCAGAGAGGAGAGCCCCAGCAGAAACATGAGCGTCGCGAAGATCTTTCCGATATCTGCCGCCCGGCGGGTGGCTTTGGCATAGGGCATTCGCCCCGCGAACCAGGCTCGCAGCAGGCGGCCTCCGTCCATGGGAAAAGCAGGCAGTAGGTTGAAAGCCATCAGAACCAGGTTCATGATGCCCAGGGTCCAGAGCATGACGGACAGAGCATTTCCCTGCCCCAATGCTGCAAAAGCCCCGGATAAGAGGGAGAAAGCCAGTCCGAGGAGGCCGCTGATGGCCGGGCCGGCGAAGGCCATCTTCAGCTCCAGGCCGGGATTTCTGGGCAGTTCCTCCATTGCCGCCACACCGCCGAAGAAGTAGAGGGTGATGCTTCTTATGGCGATTCCGCTCTTGTGAGCGATATAGGAGTGGCCCAGCTCATGCAGAGCCACACAGATGAATAGAATCAGGGCAAAGGCCAGGGAGGCGATCCAGCGAATGCTTTGCGGCTCTACGTTCCCAAAGCCGTAGGTTCGGCCGTAGATATCCTGGCTGAATGTGGCGAAGGCAAAGGCCACATAGATGATTATCAGAAGAAATGTCCAGTGTAGCCGCACGGGGATGCCCATGACCTTTCCGATCTCCAGGGATGGATTCATGAAGGACACATGACCTGTGGCATTAATAGATCTTTCTTTTATTAATTTTTAAAGTGAGCGGGTAGGAGAGTGGGGGTTCAGTGTGGATTTCAAAAACTAGGATTACCCGCTCAATTTAAAGAAGCGATGATAAAGATATAAATTTTTCCCTTAAGGGCAAAGGCCCGGTCGCCATGGGCCGGCTCTGAAGCTATTGCGGGCTCCGGTCCTGGTGTCCCTGGGCTTGCTGATAGGCTTTTACCAGGTATCGCACCTGGGCGCTATGCTCAGCCATGCAGGCCGCAGTATAGGCATCTATCAGGCTCTTGCCTGCAGCGAAGACGCCGTGGCCGCGCGCCAGGCAGGCCTGATGATCTCGCAGGGCAGAGGATACAGCCCTGGCCAGGTCCGCCGATCCCAGCCTTCCCTCCACTATGGGCACGGCCCCCAGGAAGATCAGCCCTTCGCTATCAAGGGGCTTAACCTCCACAGGCTCCAGGAGCGAGAGTGCCACCGCATAGGGAGAATGGGTATGGATAATGGCTCTGTGGGACGAGCACTGATACACTGCCCGGTGAACACATGTTTCGCTGCTAGCGGTTCTGTCGGCCAGGCAGGGACCGGCAAGGTCAACCTGCACTATCTGGCTCTCATCCAGCTCGTCCAGCATGCTACCTGTACAGGTGATGAATATGCTGCCGCCAGCGGCCAGGCTGATGTTTCCGAACCTGGAGCTGGTCAGGCCTGAGTCCACTGTCTTCTGTCCGAAACGGGATATCTGCCGCCAGGGCTGCTCCTCATTCATGCCAGATTCACCCTTTCACCCGCAAATGGAAAGGGACCGCCAGAGAGTCCACCTCCCCGAATTTCCCCTGCATGTCCACTGTTACCTGATAGTCTCCCGCCGTCCAAAAGCTCGTCTCCCAGCGGGCTGAGTAGATGCCGTTTTCGTCCAGGTCGTCCATGGCTATCTGCTGGTAATTATCCGGGCCTTTTATATTGGCGTTAATGGATCTGATCTCTCCAATAGCCCGGGCTTCGATCATGACCATATCGCCAACTTCTGCCTCTTTCACGCTGGTGTTCGCAGACTTCAGATAGGGCGCGGAGAGCTCCGGCGAGCCGGAATCGATCTCCTCCAGGGCTCTGCTGAGATTTAAGGCACCATAGCCGTAGATGTTGTCCTGTCCCGGTTCTCCCAGGTCATCTGCGGTTTTGAGAAATGCCCTCTTCACACCTGCCGGGTCCAGGTCGGGCCGCGCCTCAAGCAGCAGTGCCGCCGATCCTGCCACCTGGGGCACAGCCATGGAGGTGCCGCTCATGGAGCTCTGAGCGTTCTTCGATCCAGCCAGAGCGGATACGACATCGACGCCTAAAGCGACCAGGTCGGGCTTTATTTCGCCGCTGGAGGTGGGGCCGCGCGATGACATCTCGTATATCTCGCCGGCGTTGTCTATTGCCCCCACGGTTATTACCTGCTCAGCATCTCCGGGGATGACTATGGATGAGGGGCCTGGGCCGGAGTTTCCGGCGGCCACGCACATGACCAGGCCCTCCGCCACCATTTTGTTGCAGGCATCATCCAGCACAGTGGAGCTGTCGGAGGGGCTGCCTCCTCCTACTGAGAAGGATACCACGTCTATTCCATAGCGATCTCTGTTCTCCAGGCAGTAGTCCAGGGCTTTCAGGGCATCGGAGAGATAGCAGGCTCCATCCCGGTCCATGACCTTGATCACCACCAGACGGGCATCGGGAGCCACGCCTATTCCGCTACCGCCGGCGATGAGACTGGCGCAGTGAGTGCCGTGGCCGTTGTCGTCATAGGCCAGGGTCTGGTTATTCACGAAGTCCCGGAAGGCTACAATCTTGCCGCCGTCGTTCAGGCTCTCGTGGCCGCTATCCGCTCCGGTGTCTATCAGGGCCACAGTAATCCCTTCGCCGGTGTAGCCGCGTTTCATCCTGGGATCATCGATAGAGGTCGAAGCCGAAGAGGATGGTCCGCCGGAAGGGGATGATTTTCCAAAAGAGGATAGCTTGACGGCTGGCGATTGCCGGGAAGGCGGGTCTGTGGAATTTGCGATCTTCAGCTTTTGATCCTTGTAGATCCCCTTGACGCCATCCGTCCCGGCGATCTTCTCCAGCTCATCCGAGGACACTGTCATGGCACTGGCCGGGAGGATGTGGAACTGAATTGTTGAGCTGTCATTTTTGCTCATGTTGCCGTCATGAAGAACTATAACCTTCACATCCTCGCGATCCTGCTCTTCCAGGCAGTCCTCGATGGCATTGCCGTTGAGGTCATTGGGATCGCGAATGGTGAGCCTGCCCGATTCGTCCTTTGAGGCATTGCCCGACCTGTCTTTGGCCACAATGGTGACTTTATATGTGCCCGGGGGCAGGTTGGAGCCGCAGTAACCTGTATACCGCCCGTCGCGATCCAGGTCCAGCATAAGGTTCATGCGATTGCCCACATCGGCATAAACCATCTCCACTCCGGAGCTGTCATGGACAAAGGCATTGATCTCGCTGCGCGGGTCACCGGTCTTTAGAGCGGAGGGGCTGACACTCACCCCGTAAATGACCGGGGGCCGGCCGTCATCGGCATTGGTGGCAAAGTAGCTGCTGGACTCCCTGGCAAACCAGATGCTGGCCTTGTTGTTCTCCGAGGCGTTTTGCATGGGAAAGCCAGCCGCACAGCTTATCATGGCGGCCAATAAAATAAAATAGGCAAATGACCTGGAGTTCACGCTTGACCACTGTATTTCATCTTCAAGATTCTTATATTTGATGGTTGGGATCAATCCCTGGACCCGACCCGAATCTGCAGAGCATCCTGAAATGACTCAGTGATCTGCCCTGCGGTGGCCTCGATATCCACCGTGTAGTCTCCCGCGGCCACATTGGCATTCCAGATTCCCGAGAACTCATCTCCGCCGGATTTGATGCGCTTCATTATCACCTTGGATATGGCTTTGCCTGAGGGGCCAGAAACCCGCGCAGATACTGTGAATCCGTTATCGTTCCCGGTCCTCTCTGTCTGGGATGCCGAGCCTATCCTCACCACTCCGTCGCTGCTGCTCAGGTCGGCGTACCCCTGGGGGGAGCCGAATCCGCACGTTGCGCAGCCTTTTATGGTCAGGATGGTCATATTGCCGCTGCTGCCCTCTGCTTCGCTGCCTTTGCTCTGATTCTTTGCTGCGAAGACGGCGGTGATTGTGACTGCGTCACCGATTTCGGCTGGATTGGGATTGGCCCTGGCCTCCTGCAATGTGAGGTTGAGGTGGGGCAGGCTGGACTGCCACTCCTGCCAGGAGTATATTCTGGCATCATATCCCAGGAGAGCCAATGCCAGCCAGGTCATGGATGCCTTGACTCCGGTGTTGGTATAGACCACGACCGGCCTGGCCTTCTCCAGGGACGAGAATATCTCCTTCAGTGACTCTTCGTCTTTGATGCTTTTGCCGTCCAGCACCCGGTCGTAGGGAATATTGATGCTCTCAGGTATCGATCCCGCCTCAAATTCCGCCTGGGACCTGGCATCGATTATCTGGGCTGTGCCGCTCCTCACAAATTCGAAGCTGGCCAGAAGGCTGGCGTTAATGCTGGGTGTATAGGTCTGAGCAGTGAGATTGGCCGGTTGCCATGCCGTGGGCTGCTGTGCAGCCACCCAGTCGTCCATGCCACCGTCCATTAGCCTGACCTTCTCGTGCCCCAGGTATTTCATGATCCAATAGACATAAGTTGCTGCCGACGGCCCTCCCCCGCAGGGCTGGCATTCGCCGTAGATGAGCACAGAATCATCAGCCGATATGCCGGCGTTGCCCAAGACCCCGGCCATCTCGGATACGGACTTCAGGGCTCCGCCTGTCTCCAGGAATTCGGTGTAAGGTATGCTGACGGCGCCCGGGATATATTCAGAGGCGTCCGGGCTTATGTCGAGGATTATCTCCGAATCGTTGACCGCCGTGAGAGGCGCCAGGACGGCGGCAAATTCTGCGCTCCTCTCTCCCTGCCCACCGCTATTGGACGGTGCCCTAAAATCAGCGTCTGAGGCGGATTGACCGACCTCTTTTGCATCGGTTTTCTCTGCCGTCCCTTCTGTGGCAGTCTCATCTGTGCTGGCCCGTGCGGCTGACTCTAATGCGGCATTATTTGCCCGGTTATACTTGGGATTGACCAGGCCGCCCGTGCTGTATACGATCTCAGTTGTGTTTGTGCTCTCCCCATTCATGAAGGACGCCCACTCGGCGTTCAGAACGTCCTGCTGGGTGGATGCAGATCCTCCCTTGCAGGTGATGCACTCAGCGCCGGCACTGTCGGCGGCTGCCGTCAGGAGTAGCAGCAGTGCCATCCCAACAGAGAATTTGATATTATTCATTGACTCATCCTCTCTCCAGTCCCATTTCATGACGTAGCATTGACGGCGTCTCTATTTTTCCGGATCTGCTCATGAACCAGGTAGTCCTCATAGGAGTAAAGCCGGGCCTCATAGCCGAGCATAGTCAGGGCAAACCAGACGGGAGATGCCTTGATGCCCGTATTGGTGTAAACTACCACCGGCTGATCTGTGTCCAGCAGTGAGAAGACGCGCTTGAGCCTGGACTCGTCCTTGATTCTGTTGTTGACGATGACGCTATCATAGGGGTAGTTCAGGGCTCCTGGAATATATCCCTCTCCAAACTCCTGGGTGGATCTGGCATCAACGATCTGAGCCGAGCCGCCCATTACATAATCGTAATCTGCTGTGTAATTGGTGTTCAAAGCAGCCGAATAGATCCTGGCGTCAGGTTTGAGCGTATCCTCAGTAACGGCCCCACCCGATGCCTGCCAGTCGCCGACCATCCCATCCAGGACCCTGACATTGTCCTGCCCCAAGAACTTCATGAGCCAGTAGACGAATGTTGCCGGAGCCGGCCCGCCGCCGCAGGGCATGCACTCTCCATAGATGACCACTGTGTCATCGGATGCAATTCCTGCCTGCCCTAAGACCTCCTCCAGCTCTTCGATTGGCTTTACCCTTGTCCCATTGAGAAATTGTGTATAGGGGATGGCAATTGATCCCTGGATGTGGCTGGTGGCATTCTCGCTGATGTCCAGCAATATTTCGCTTCCAGAAAGCTCATCCATCGGGGCGAGCATTCTCTTGGCACCGTCGCTGCGCACAATGGCTTCTTCCCCGGCAGAGCTGGAGGTGTTCTTCTCAGAGCCGGACTTCTTTGCTGTGCTGCTCTTATCTTCTGTGCTGCTCTTCTCCGATGAGCTGCCCTCCTCTGTGCCGGACTGCGAATCGGAGCTGCTGTTAAAGCCAGAGAGAGGCTGATTCCATATGCCTACCCGGTTCTTCTGGGCAGTGGACAGGCCGGCCATGACCTCGTTCTCTGCCTGGGGATTGCCAATCTCATCCAGCTTGGCCAGGCCGTTCCAGCCTGTCTCTCCTTTGCAGGCATCGCAATAGGCTTCTCCGCCAAAGGCTGCATTGGACAGCATAAATAGAGTAAAAAGAATCAGTGCTCCCGTGGCCACTAGACATGATGCAAGAGATGATATTCTGTACGATCTGATTTCTATCATTTGTCTCCCCTTTTTGCCTGTGAAGTATCTTAAAGATTTGATTCCAGATCTCAGGCCGCATGGTGGACCGAAAGAGCCGGCCTCACCTGGCAGTAACTTCCACCTTGCCCAGGCCCACCTCAATTTCAGCCCCTCGCGCATCTCTGGCGGCAAGGACGATTTCATACTCTCCCGGATCGAGCAGCGCGGTGGAGAATGTTCCCTGGTACTGCTCTCCGGATAGCACCAGCCGGCAGTAGCCTGAGGCCTGCTCGCCATCCTCATAGGCACGCACGGTTACCTGCTGGAGGTCGTACCGGGATTTGAGCTTTGCCTTTACCTCAATGCCGTCGCCCACCCTGGCCCGGGTGGCTGAGAGATGGCTGTCCAGGATGGAGATGGACTCTATCTGTCCGCCCATGATTGGATACTGGTCGGCGGCGTTTTCTGATATCGGGTACGGGGTGTCCCCGATGCCGTCCTTTCCGGGGGCATCCTGCCCTTCTCCCTGCCTATCGTCGCTGCCCTGGTAGTCGCTCCAGATGTTTCCTCCAGTAGGGTAAGCCGCATTCCAGGTGTTATCTCCCCGGTTGTCTGCTGATATGGCGTTGTCGGATATGCGATTTCCATAAACCAGATTTCCATCCGACTCCAGGAATACTCCCGTCTGGCTGCCGGAGATGTTATTGTAGGTGATTGTGTTGCCGTCCGATCCGCTCTGTATCTGCAAGCCGTAGCGGCCGTTATCCACGATCATATTTCCGGCAATGGCATTTTTGCCCGACTCATCCATTAATGTGATGCCTGCTACCACATTGTTCCCTATGCTGTTATTGAGGATGCGATTGGCGGTGCAGTTAATGCGCAGGTCCAGGCCGGAGTTGGTGTTCCGGGAGAGGTCATTATTCTGGATGAGGTTTCCTGAGCAGCCGTTGAACATGTAAAGTCCGTACATATTCCCCTGCAGCACATTGTCCCGGATGATGTTGTTTTTGCAGGAGGGAAAGAGATTGATGCCGTAAGCGCCGTTGCCGTAGGCGGAATTGCCGGCGATGAGGTTGTCATTGGAGTTGGAGAGGTATATCCCGTACCAGCCCTCGCCCACTATGCCGTTCATGCTGGCGTTGTTGCCGGTTATTGTATTGCCGTCTGAGAAAAGAAGGGCGATGCCGGGCTGGGCGCAATAGATTACTGTGTTGTTGGCTATGGTGCAGCCTTCTGCATAGTTGAGCTTGATTCCATAAAATCCGTCTCTGACCAGAAAGCCGCTCATGTTTACATTATCAGCTTCTATGCTGACGCAAGCGTCCCTGTTTCCCGCCCGGATGACAGCATTCTCGCCGATCAGTGTGATGCTCTTTGATATGACAATCCTGTCGTATGTCCCGGCTGCTACCAGTAGGGTATCTCCAGAGCGGGCAGCGTCAATCGCCGCCTGCAGATTCGAGCTTACCCTTATCTCTGCGGCCAGACCTGGAGAGAAGGTCAGCAGGGCTGCGCAGAAGAGGCAAAATACTTCAGTTTTCAAGCGACCCACCTTCCGCAAGAGCTGTCGTGAGGTTAATAAAGATAACGTATAGCATCCTTCTCTGCCCCTGGGCTCTGGGCGCAAATATGCATATCGATCATATGAGCGCAGGCCTGCCTACATAAGATACATATGAACGCAAGTCTTTTTATTTGTAATAGAAATGATATTGCTGTGGAGGAAGCCAATTTGAAGTATCTATATGCGATGGCAGGGATGATTCTGCTGCTGGCAGGCTGTGCGGCGGCAGGAAGCTTTACTGCAGAAATGGATGTCGATACATATGTGAATCAGAGCGATGCCAATCAGACCTATGCGGACAGCCCGGTTCTCTGGGCTGCATCTGAAGACGGCGCGGCCACTAAAATGGTATATCTGAGCGTCATCAATCTCTTCGGCTCTCAGTCCATATTCAAGCCGGATCAGATCACGTCCGCAACTCTAACCCTTGATGCCGTAGAGGTGGGGAGCGCTGGCAAGGTAACAGCATACTTCCTGCATGGTGCCACTCTGGAAACTGCAGCCTGGTATGACAGAGCGGATTACGATTCCTCTGTCTCTTCCTCAGCGGTAGAGGTTGAGGACACGGGAAGCTATACCTGGGATGTGACCGATATAGTCAAGAAGGCAATTGAGACCTGCACTGACGGCTGCCCCTATTCCATAGTCCTGGTGGCTGAAGATGATGCCGCGGTGGGATTTGCCTCTGGCGAGTCGGATGATGGGGATGAGCCGGAACTGAAGTACGAGACAAACGAATAGACCTGCAATCCAGGCTCTCGAAGGGCAGGATCGCACATCCCTGCAAAAGGTTAGCGGGCTGTGCTATATCTGCCGTTACTTATTTTTTCATTGCCCCGTATGAATGGCACATTATTCGTCGAATATTCTGCATCGCAGAAGAGGTTTTTATATCCCTTCTCACCAATAGGCGAGCCGATGCGCACCATCCTGTCCCTCATGCTTCTCTGGTTCGTATTTCTATGGGCAATGGCACCGGCCTCCTGCAGCCAGGCGGATTGGGCAGCCAGTGCCGATCAATATGCATCGGCAGGTCTGTCCAAAGACAGGCCCGCTGAGATAATCTTCATCGACTCACCGGGGTGCACAAAGTGCGCGGCTGCGAAGAGAAGTCTGGAGAAGATCGGCCAGGATGTGCCCATAAACATCTCTGCTCATTACTATTACACCGATGAGGGCCACCGGATAATCAAGCAGTACCATGCCGGAGATGTGCCGGCGGTGATCATCGGCGACCAGGCAATCGACTATCGCGATTACGATGGGGATATGGATCGGATGGAATTGCTGGTTCGCGCGGCACTGGCCAACTACAGCCAGCCCGGGCCTGCAGCCATCACCCTGCCTGGAAACAGAAGCGCAGAGCAGACGCAGGGCGAAGGCATCTCCAATCTGAATCTGAAGGAGATCTCCCTTTACACAGTCTCCGCCGTGCTGGGGGCGGGGCTGGTGGCTGGATTCAATCCCTGCCTCCTGGGAATACTGGTGTTCCTGGCGGCGTCAGTTCTCTCCTCCACAGGAAAGAGGCGCGAGCTGCTCATGATGGTGATATTCTTCTCCCTGGGAATATTTGCCATGTACTTTCTCTTCGGCCTGGGCATGCAACAGGTGCTGCAGACGGAGGCGGTGGCTGCCTCATTCCGCTACATCCTGACCGGCTTTTTGGTCATCGCCGGCCTCTCTCAGGTCTGGGATGCGGCGCGGCTGCACCGGGGCAGGCCCTCACTCTTCCGCACCGATTGGGCCCTCAAGTACTTTCAGGCCGGATTGGACCGGGGCCGCTACAGCTCCTACTTCCTCATCGGGGCGCTCTTCTCCCTGGTCAAGGCACCCTGTGTGGGAGCCATCTACCTCGCCATACTCGACCTTCTCTCGGCCAAAAGCTATCTGGAGGGGGCGGCTTACCTGTTCTTTTTCAACCTGGGGGTTATCCTGCCCATACTGGTTTTAGGCGGAGCCATTGCCCTGGGCATGAGCCCGGAGCAGGTGGACTCCTTCCGAAAGGACCACCGTGTGGGCATGAGGCTCTTCACAGGGCTGGCGCTTATCGCCCTCGCGCCGCTCATCTACTGGCAGTTCAT
>CAYQKI010000055.1:0-14534 GCA_964418105.1 uncultured Methanotrichaceae archaeon
TGATGAATCCCATCAATTATTATTCCAAGTATGGTTCCTATCAGCAAAATAAATCCTACAAAATTTATGAGTCCAGTTAAATCCTTTATTACAAGAGACGTTAAGTCTACCGGACTCCAAATGTCTATTAGCATAAACAGAGTTATCGCCGATAGAAATCCAGGAAATGTATGGGATAATAGATGCTGAAATTCGATTCCTGCCGGGATCTCTGTGGCCATAGAATTCCTCATTATCATTAATAATTTTTTCTTAAATAATTCCTACTGAAAAACTTAATTTTTTAGTACATAAGGTTTTCTTATTTTTAAATTAAAAAATATTGGAATAATACATTAATCATAAACAATACTAAAAAATCATCATCAATAAGCACCTAAACTGAATACACCTCCATCTCCCTCACCATCTTCGCGATCTCCTCCACCAGCCCGGCACTGATCTCCTCCACCCTCACCCGGCGCAGGGTGTTGTCCGCTTCTATCTCCCCCATGACGATCTTGGGAAGTCTGCTGTTCTTGAAGCCCTCCACCACGGCATAGTCGACGCCGTCCGCCTCCAGCTCAGCCAGAGCCGAGGCCAGGTCCCCTGTCTCCCGGGAGACCTTCAGCCGCGCCTGGCCCAGGCCAAAGACGACGTCAGCTCCTGCCTGCAAATGCCGGCTGGTGTCTCCCCGGTCCACTGCATGGCCGGCCATGTTCTTGATGGTGCCCACCCGGCCGTGCCGGGCCAGCGATGCGACCAGGGCGCAGACCAGGGTGGTCTTTCCCGTCTTCTTGGTGCCGACCACGGATATGACCTTCATCTTTGACCTCTCATTTTGCCGTCTTGCCTCACTCTCTCACTCGAAGCAGTTCGATTAAGAATCGGGAGAAGCCGATGAGGTCCGTCACCCGCGCATTCTCATTGTTGCCATGGATGTTGCTCTCCAGTTGCCTTCCCACTCCGAAGACACAGGTGGGTATGCCCGTCTTCTCAGTGGCATAGGCCTGATCCAGGCTGCCCTGGGCTCCGGAGAGGCGGGGCAGATATCCCATGCCCCTCTGCACCGCTGCCCTCACCTCCTCCACCCAGGGGTGATCGGGATTGACGCTCATAGGCGGATAGCCGGGATAAAACTTGAGGTCCAGCCGGTCCTGGAAGGCAGATAGAGCCCCCTCTATCTCGGCCATGGCATCCTCCATTCTCTCCTCCGGTATAACCCGCCGGTCTCCGCGCAGGATGCACCTGTCCGGCACGATGTTCTCCTTGATGCCTCCATTGATCATGGTTATATTGAGCATGGGCATCAGGTTCTTTTTTCCCAAAGCCTCCAGAGCGGAGCTGGCGGGAACGGCAGATCGCCTGGACTGAACCTGAGCCTTGAGGTCCATGATGGCCTGCATCACAGGGACGGCCCTTTCCACGGCATTGACTCCCAAAAAGCTTGAGCCACTATGAGCTGACCTGCCCTGCACCACTGCCTCCCAGGTTATGATGCCGTTGCTGGCTATGACCACGTCGTCTGAGAAGCCGTCCATGCAGAGCATCAGGTCTCCCTTCACCAGCCCAATATCGGTCAGGTAGCAGAGGCCCGAATAGCCTCCCACCTCCTCGTCGGTGGTGAGCAGAATGGAGAGATTGTACCTGGGACGGCCCTTCTTCAGCAACGCCTCCAGAGCGGCGATAAGCGCGGCAATCGATCCCTTGCAGTCGGATACGCCCCGGCCGTAGACCCTGCCGTTCTTCTCTGTGAGCTGAAAAGGATCGCTGTCCCACTCCCCCTCCGCCGGAACCACATCCAGGTGGGCGTAGATGACCAGGGTCTTCTCTCTGCCTGCGGACAGGTCAGCTCGCAGGTTGAATCTGCCGCCCTCCAGCCGTCCGTCCTCGCATTTGGCTGCGAAGACCTCTTCGGGCATGGGGAGCTTGGCAGTGGTAAATCCCATCTTCTGGAAGGCAGGAATCAGCCAGTCCACAATCTCCTCATAGTTGCTGCCGGGAGGGGCCACAGTCTTAAAGCCTATGATGCTTTTCAGAAGATCCATGAGGCGGGCGCTATCCGGCTGTATCATTTCCTTTTCCATCGCGTATCACTTCTCCAATTAAAGAAATATCAATGAGGGCTACTGGGCTACCAGGCCCACAATGATTATGGTGGCTATGCCCACCAGTATCATCTGAACGCCGGAGGCAACCGGCCTCTCATCGCTTATCCTGGCCAGGAATATGCCCAGGGTGAAGAGCACCGCCAGCCCCAGGAGCAGCGAGGCATAAAAGGCGGACTGTATGCCTATCTCCGCTGCAAAGAGATAGGGCACGACCAGTATGGCTGCGCTCAGAGCCGGGCTCAGGCCGTCCACCACCGCCACCACCACCGAGGCAAACTCTGTAGCCCGGGCATAGTGAGTGTCATCCAGATTCTTGAGCATGGCCGTCTCCAGCTTCCTGAGATCTCTCTTCCTCTCCGCCCTCTCGGCCAGGTATGCCCCGCTGATTCCTGAGATGCCCATAGCCAGGCTTCCGGCAATGCCGGCGGTGATTACCACATGGGGATCGGTTACCCCTGAGAAGTGCGCTCCAATGACCACTCCCATGATGGTGAGGGTGCCGTCGAAGGCATTCATTACGAATAGCCGCCGGGCTATCTCCACTGCCCTGGTGGCCTCCATGTATCTGCGATAGCGGTCTATTCTCTTGCGCATCTAGGTCAATTCTCTCATCATTTTTTCGCGATGAGGCTTCTGCCGGTCATAGCCTCCGGCTGGGGTATTCCCAGCATCTCCAGAGCCGTGGGTGCAATGTCTGCCAGGATGCCGTCTTCGCGCAGGGCGGGCTTCTCGCCGCCGGCGATCAGTGTGAATGGAACGGGATTGGTGGTGTGGGCGGTGTGGGGCTGGCCGGTGGCTGCATCCGTCATCTTCTCGGCATTGCCGTGATCGGCGGTGAGAAGTACAGCTCCTCCCCGGGCCAGGATGGCGTCGGCCACAGCTCCCACGCAGCCGTCCACTGCCTCCACTGCTAAAACAGCCGCATCAAATACGCCGGTATGCCCCACCATATCCGGATTGGCGAAGTTGAGGACTATCAGGTCATACCTGCCGCTGCCCAGTCGGGCCAGCACCTCATCCCGGACGGCATAGGCGCTCATCTCCGGCTGCAGGTCATACGTGGCCACTTTGGGCGAGGGGATGAGAGCCCGGTCCTCGCCGGGATTGGGCTCCTCTTTGCCGCCATTGAAGAAGTAGGTGACATGGGCATACTTCTCTGTCTCAGCAATGCGCAGTTGGGACAGGCCCGCCCGGCTGATCACCTGGCCCAAAGTATCATCCAGGTTCTGGGCCGGGAAAGCCACAGGGGCCTTCAGCGTGGCATCGTACTGGGTCATGCAGGTGTAGTGAACCCGCAGGTGCCTGGTCTCAAATTCTGTGAAGCTCTCATCCACAAACGCCCGGCTGATCTCGCGGGCCCTGTCTGGCCGGAAGTTATAGAAGATTATGCTGTCCCCGTCTTCGATCAGTCCGGAGGGATCGACCACGGTGGGCTGGAGGAACTCGTCGTTCTCCCCCCGCAGGTAGCCGCTCTCCACTGCTTGCGCTGCCGTATTGGCCTTCAGGCCCGCCCCATTGGTGAGGCAGCGGTAGGCCTTCTCCACCCTCTCCCAGCGCTTGTCCCTGTCCATGGTGTAGTAGCGCCCGGAGAGTGTGGCAATTCTGCCCAGACCTCTCTTCAGCAAGACCTTCTCCAGATCTGCAATGTAGCCCAGAGCGCTTCGGGGGGGCACATCCCTGCCATCCAAAATGGCGTGGATGCAGACATTCTTCAGCCCCATGGCTGAGGCCATCTCCAGCAGGGCGTATAGGTGAGTATTATGGCTGTGCACGCCTCCGTCGGAGAGCAGACCGATGAGATGCAGCTTGCTTTTTGCCCCCTCCTGCATGGCCTGTCTTAGAACGGAATTTTCCGCCAGGCGTCCCTCTTCCACTGCCAGGCTGATCCTGGTGTAGTCCTGGTAGACGATCCTGCCTCCTCCGATGTTCAGATGGCCGACCTCGGAGTTGCCCATCTGGCCGCGCGGCAGGCCCACGGCCAGCCCGGAGGCTCCCAGGGTGGTGGTGGCATAATTGCTCCAGAATCGCTGCAAATTAGGCTTCCTGGCCTTGGCCACGGCATTTCCTTCCGTCTGCCCGCTTATGCCCAGGCCGTCCATGATGATAATTGCTAAGGGCCTCATCTTGCTCCTTGCCATCAGCGCCGGTAATATATTAGCTTTGATCTCTCTCAATCCTATCTCTGTAGCCCTGCTCTCCGATGAGGGGCACAAATATGACGCCCATCTTCTCCTCCACAAAAAAGCCGTTCTTTCTGGTCACCACAAGCAGCCTCTGATAGTCGCTGCCCACGGGAAGCACCATCCTTCCGCCCGGCTTGAGCTGCTCTTGCAGGGCCTGCGGCACTCTGGGAGCGGCAGCGGCCACGCTGATCCTGTCGTAGGGTGCATGCTCCGGCAGCCCAAGGCTGCCATCTCCCTCGATAACAGTCACATTGGAGATGCCGGCCTTCTCCAGATTTCTCCGGGCGGAGGACACAAGCTCGGAGATGCGCTCCAGGGAATAGATGTGCCCCTGCGGACCCACCAGGACGGCCATCACTGCGGCATGATAGCCGCTGCCCCCACCCACCTCCAGGACGGTCATGCCCGCCTCCAGGTCCAGCAGATCGCACATTATGGCAACCATATGCGGAGCGGAGATGGTCTGGCGGCAGCCGATGGGAAGTGGCGTGTCATCATAGGCCTGGCCCGCCAGGCCCTCAGGGACAAAGACCTCTCTGGGGACGGCGGCCATGGCAGAGAGCACGGAATCCTTGACGCTGCCCTTGAGGCTCCTCAAAAGCTGATCCCTGTTCATATCTCCCTGCCCCAGATGCGCAGTATGTCCCTGGCCGGAGCGGAGTCGGCAAAGCCCTCGCCGCGCAGCTTGATCTTGACCACAGAGAACCTGCAGCCTTTGGCCTGACGGACCTCGCCCACCTCAAAGACCTCCTCCCCCGGCACGGTGATCTTGATGGACTGGCTCCTTCCGCTCCTGTAGACGGAGATCTTTACAGGCACTTCGTCCGTGGCCCTGGCCCAGACAGTGGCCACCTCTCCGGCCGGGGCGGCCTCTACTCGGCGGTCTGTCTCCAGGGATGCGATCTGGGTCATGACCACCTCTCTGGCCGGATCGTCCACCAAAAGCTCATCACCCACGTGCAGAATCTCCCTGGCCGGATACTTCATGTGGTAGGGGGAAGACTGCCTGTCTCTGTTGACGATTACCTTGAGATTGACCAGCATCTCCCGCTCCACCTGAATGGAATGGACGGTCTGGCACTCGATACATCTCACCAGATTTTCCTGGCCCGATTTTATCAGGGAATGATCGGTATCGGTAGCGCAGGTAGGACAGAATATCTGATCGTCAAGCATAGACAAATATTGCCGGGAAGAGTATTAAAGCTGCCTGCGAATAACCGGCTGCGAGACAACAGGGCCTCAATGCAGGTCATTGAATTCAAGGGAAAAATTTTTTAATTAAGATTGGCAATTCATACTTATGAAAATAGATCTTAAAGATTGCCGGGCGGCGGGGGATGAGGGTGTGGAGGAGTGCTGCTGCATTGCCGAGAGCATGATCGAAGAGATTCATCAAATCGCAGCGCCCTCTAGCTCTGCTGCCATGACTGCCGGGGGAAGGCATAATTCGCTTAAAAAGAAGCTATTGCGGCAGATAAGACGATATTCATGATTTCGTATACCTCGACTATTGTCCTCCATCTAAAATTCAAATTTTCTAAAATTATTTTAATTATGTATTGTGAGCATTTTAATTACGAAAGCTATTTATATTATACAAGTATCTAATTTATA
Organism: uncultured Methanotrichaceae archaeon; assembly: GCA_964418105.1. GTDB lineage: Archaea > Halobacteriota > Methanosarcinia > Methanotrichales > Methanotrichaceae > Methanothrix. The sequence continues at coordinate 5,891 of CAYQKI010000055.1, forward strand.
TGTGAACGCTGAGACTTCTGCCTGCTCCATCCCCCGGTCGTGCTCCGAGGTGGAGGTGGATATAAAGAGGCTGGACCGCATGCTTGCTGCCGCCCATAGAAGCTCTATCGATGTAAAGGACAGCTATGATTTCTATATCCTGGCTCTCAAGGAGCTTAACAAAGAGAACCTGGCTGATGCGTTTTTATATTGCGACCGGGCCAGGTATGAACTCACCGCCTCTCTTAACGAGGGCAAGTTCAGGGTTTTGGGCACACGGATACATAGCTTGCGCACCCTATCCTACTTCTTCAAGCTCTACGGCCTCTATGCAGTCATATTCTCTGCCCTATCTGTCATGGCATTCGGCGCTCTGATCACTGCATACTCATCCCGGAGCGTGATGGAGGTGCCCCTCTGGGCTCCCTTCTTTGCCGGCCTCGGCTCATCCGCCCAGATACTGACAGGGGTGGCCGACGACCTGCGCCGCTATGGCCTGGCATCTCGCTACAAGAGGCTCTGGTACATGGCTCTGCCCCTTCTGGCCATGGTCTTTGGATATATGGCCTACCTGGTATTCTCGTCCGGCTTCATAGCCCTGGACGGCGACGGACGCAGCCGCGACTCCTCTATCATGTTCATCTGCTTTTTAACCGGCTTTCTCACCAAATGGCTTATAGGCCGCCTCTCCCGCCTCTCAAGAGATATTTAGCCTTCTTGAACTATTCGAATGGCGGGGATTTGATAAAATTAGCAAGCAAATAACTATAATTTATGGCTTGAAGAAAAAATTAGCAAGCGCTAGGACCGGCTTGCAGATCCGATGGCTATTGGGAATATTCAGGTGCTTATTTGATCTGCGCCAAATCCCTTCTTCACCAGGATCTCCTTGATCCTTTGAATATGGTTGCCCTGCAGCTCGATCAGACTTTCTTTAACAGTGCCCCCGCAGGCCAGCTTTGATTTGAGATGTGTGCACAGCTCCTGCAGATCGATCTCATGGGGATCAATGCCCTGGATGACTGTCACCTCTTTTCCATACCTGCGCTTCTGGACTTTCACTGCTATCCTCTGCTGCTCCTTGGCAACCTCCTCGCAGATGCAAAGCTCCCTGGGAAGGCCGCAGACAGTACACATTTGAGAACTCATTTGGTGGCAGTAACCTCCGCAATATCCTATCAATAGCCAGATTATGCTATTAATATCTAATGGTGGGCAGGGCCGCTCTATGGACCGCTGCCCCAAATGCCCGGCCCAAATCGCTCATCTGCGAAAAAGGCAGGAGCAGATATTCACCCGGTTCAGGATCGAACTCTGCCTCTCCTGCGCATCTCGTTCATCTTTCTATAGACGATCTCCGAGAGGAATATCAGCAAGGCCAGCAGCAGTAGAACGTCTCTTCTGGAGACCCTCTCCTGCACGCGCCTCTCGGAGAGCCTCTCCGCCTCGGCCACCAGGCTGCTTTTGGCCTCTTCCTCGGTGAAGACCTTTCCTCCCCCGGCCATGATCAGTCTGGAGAGGTCGGGATTGAAGCCGATGTTCCTGTACTCCAGAGGATAGTTGACGGCAAGGCCAAACTGGCCTATGTAGTAGATTCCACTGCTGTTGGGAGTGAATGTAGCCACATACCGGTTGTCTCCCACCTTCTCCACATCTGCCGCCACCCCGGCCAGGCTGGGCCGGGCCTGGCTGTTGATGGTGACTGATAGGGGTGTGCCCTGCCATCCGTCCTCTGCCTCCACCAGGTCCTTTGATGGCCTGGGATCGCCCACCGCCCAGTTGACTGTGGCGGAGATGATCTGCGAGGATTCGCTCCCGTAAAGAGAGCCAGCCCAGGCGCTTCCGTCATCTGTGGATAGGGCTGCCACCCGCCCCAGACCATAGCGCCATACGGTCAGCACCGGCTTTCCATCGGCCATTGCTGCCAGGCGCTGGGCTCCTGGGCGGGGTGTGACATCGTTAAATCCGCTGATGCTGGCATTGAATTCGAGATCGGAAGTGATGTAGTGATTCCTGTTCGCTATGCCCACAGCATAGGCGGTGAGGCTCTCCTCCTCAGGAGAGACCTCTCCGGAAAGCCCCTGCTGAGATGTGGTCAGCGACTCCGGGTATACGAATGCGGCATACTCTGAGCCGGACCGCCGGGCCAGGTCCTCCAGGTTGCCAGTACTTCCCTGGAATGCCTGCACCTGGATCAGGCGCGCTTTAGCGTCCATGGCTGTCAGCAGATCGATGGACCGGGCCACCACATCCCCGTAATTCCAGAGGTTACCATCGGAGAGCACAATCAGTTCACCCTGGCCGCCGCTGGCGTTGAGCATATCCCAGGCGAGCTGCACACCGTTGTCCAGATAGCTGTTCTCAGTTCCGGATGGACCGAGGGCTGTTATCCTCTCCCTGAGGACGGACTCGCCTCGCGAGAGCGGTATGGGATCGAGGACGTCGTATGCCTTCGTGCCGAATACCACCAGGCCCACCTTGTAGTCTCGCAGGTGGGGGGACTTGAGAAGCTCCACTGCCAGGGCTTTTTCGTAGTCAAGCAGCGTGGTGCCGTCTCTGGTCCTGGTGGTAAGGAGGGAGAAGGATATGTCGAGCACGAATACCAGCGTCTTGCCGCCCTCGAAACGGCTTGGGATGGAGCGCACGGGAAGTATCTCCTCCAGGCTGGAGTTCCTGTAGCCGCCCAGGTCGAAGGCATCCTGTCCGCCCACCACCACCAGGCCGCCGCCGTCGCGCACATATCCGGCCAGGGGATCGAGAGCTTCGCTGTAGCGGATGTCATCCAGTATCACCGCCTTGTACTCATCCGGGTCCAGCCCAGCGGGAAGGCTGGGGAGAATGGTCAGTTTGTAGAGGTCGTTGAGATTGACGGAAAGAGGAGAGGCTGTGGAAGAGACCAGCAGCACCTGGGGCTTGGGAACCACATACACTGCCTTTTTGTATTCGTCGTTGAGGGGCTGGCCGTCGGCAGAGATCGCGGCTCTGATGATGTGGTTTCCCGTCTCCAGGAAGGTATGGGATATCTTGATGGAGGCGCTGGCGTTGCCGGTCACAGCATCGCTGTAGATCAAATTGTCGTCAGCATAGACGGAGAGCGGGCCCTGGTAGCCCCGCGCTGAGCTGACCAGGACCTTGAAGGGGTAGTCGCCGGCCAGGACAGCGGTGTTGGTGCCTGATATCTCCACAGCCGCATCGTCCTTTAGGGGGTAGAGGTCGATGGCAAATATGGTGGCATTGGAGGCCCGGGCCAGGGCCAGCGACTCATCCAGGGGCCGGCCGCTGTTGCTCCAGCCGTCGGACACGAGGAGCAGTGTACTGCCGGGCTGGGAGTACTGGGCTATTCTGTCGCCCAAAGCTGTGGTGTCGCCGGAGAAGGAGCGTACAGAAGCGCCGAACAGGCCGGAGAGACGCGTCGCGACGGAGGGATCGAAGATATCCATGGAACCGGTTTCATCGTCCAGGATGGTTATGGTTGGCCTCTCCGATCTCTGGATATGCTCCTGCACGAAGTAGGGATTGGCAGCGGCTGCAATGATCAGGCAGAGGGCAAATAGCCTTGCCGCGGCAAAGCGGCGATCTTTGGCCCGGCGCAAGACAATCCAGATGCCTGGCAGGAGCAGCAGCGCCGCTGCCCAGAACAGCTCCGGCGTGGCAAAATAGAGATCCTGGATCATAGCTCTCTCCTCCAGCGCATTACGGCCAGCTCCAAAAGCATGGCCAGGGCCGCTACAGCTATAACCCAAACGGAGAGGTCCTTCTTCACAGTGGTCGTCCGGCTGACTTCATGAAACTCGCCGGCGGCAGGACCCCCCGTTCTGCTCAGGGAGGACTCCCTGGGATCATACATATTGGCGGCGACTCTTTTGCCCAGGAAGCTGTAGACGCCCGTCTCACTCAGATGCACTGTGCTGGCGGTCAGAGTGGTGGAGGGAGTTGTAACCTCCCCGGTCTCTCCCAGGAGGACGGTCTCGCCCGTCTTGCGGTTGGACTCCTGCACATCCGGCACATCTGTGATCCAGTTCACGAGAGCATACCAGAATATGGGATACTCGGGCCTCATATAGAAATCTGAGTCCTTCTCCAGTCCGGTGTAGACCACCAGGCCCCGTCCCAGGTGCCAGTAGGAGAGCACGGGAACGCCGTTGGCCTCGACCATGGTGCTGGAGCCTTTTCGGGCGGATGCGTCAGGATAGCCGTACAGGCCGATCTCGTCCAGGTGCAGCCCTTTGGCAAAGCCCCCGTCTCTCACCCAGAGCACCGCAGGACCTGCCGCCTCTCCTGTCACCCGCACGGGAAGGTATTCGGGGCTATCGCTGCCAGTGGCAATGAATACCACCCTGCCCCCGTCGATATAGCGGTTGAGCCTGCCGTCTACAGTGGCATTGGCGCCCACCACAATCAGATCATAGCCGCTGTAATCCGGCGCAGTTGTGCCCGCCTCGCCCTCCGTCAGAACCTTCACACCGGGCAGGGAGCGCAGGGCAGCCAGAGCGGGGCCGGGCCGGCCCAGATAGAGCACCCTCTTCTCGGCCAGATCGGGCACATAGATGTAGGCGTGATTGTCCCAGGCGATGGCATCACCCCCATCCAGAGTGATCTCATTGACCCCGGGGTAGGCGGTAAATGAGAGATAGTAGTCGCCGTCAGGTCCGATTTGGGCAGATCTTCCCTCTGAGCCGCCCGGGCCGCGGATGGTGATGGATACGGAGCGGCTCGCACCGAAGTTGTGAATTCTGGCGGTGTGATTGACATATCCCGGTCCGGGGACATCCCAGCCCTCCACCAGGCCCAGGTTGTCTCCGCCCTGGTAGGCATCGGCGAAGAGTATGCTCACCCGGCCGCCTGACTGCATGACCTTGCGCGTCTCCTCCGGATCGTCACCTGTCCAGCTCACAAAATCCGAGACCAATAGGATATGTCCTCCTTCGCCGGAGAGCAGGCTTGCCGCCAGGGCCAGGCCCGCGGACAGGTCAGCCGGGGTTGCGTCCGTCCCGGCCAGGCGCAGGGCGTCCCGGGCTTCTGCGCCTCCGCCCTCCTGGAGGAGCATGCGCGGCACAGAGGCCGCCTGGACCAGGCTGATCCTCTGGTAGCGATCCAGGTAGGGATCGATGATCTGCAGTGCCTGCGCCCAGCAGGCCTGCATGCTGGCCGAGCTGTCTAAAACCACAACCAGATGGCTGCCGGCCTGTCCCTCCTCTTCGGTGTAGGGCCCGGCGGCGGCCACGGACAGGGAGAGAAGCACCAGCAGTTGCACCCAGAAGAGTGGGTCATTGATCAGGCGGCTCAAAACCGCAGAGCGCTCGGCTTCCCCTTCCTGCAGAAACTGGGTGGATGAGAAGCGGATCTCTCGGGGCTTGGGGCGGATGAGGTAGATTATTATCAGGGGGATGATGGAGAGCAGCCCGAGCAGGGCGGCTGGATTGCTGAAGAGCATTGCTGAAGCCTTTTAGCTTGAACTATGAAAAGGTTTGCGCAGGCCATAAATATAATAGCGGCATAACTTTCCGCCAGTTCATTTCAAAATGATGCTATCTATCGAGGTATGTGGTTATGGTCAGCGCCATGGAGGTCTATATGCTGCTGCCCAAGACCAACTGCAAGAAGTGCGGGCTTGCCACCTGCATGGCCTTTGCCGTTGGCCTGCTGGGCCGGGAGAAGAAGATCGATGAGTGCACTCCACTGATTGAGGAGAAGAAGTATGAGGCCAAGCTCAAGAAGCTTCGGGAGATTATGGCTCCCATCGAGAATGCCTCAGAGACCGGCCTGATCATACATCCTGAGAAGTGCTTTGGCTGCGGCAACTGCGTGGTGGCCTGTCCGGTAAATGTGGCCGCCGACCCGACACGCTGTGGCATTGGTCTCGGGCCGCAGAGCGATAAAGTCATACTGAAGGTGGAGGACGGAGTAGTCGTCTGCAACAACCTCAAGGAATGCCGGCGCTTCGGGCCGAACAAGATCCTCTGCAATGCCTGCACTGCGACCTGTCCGAGCAAAGCCATAGAGTTCGTGTGAGGAGAACGGAAAACAGGAATGAGGCGGTGAAGAAAATGGCAGTAGTAACATGCACAGGATGCTCGCTTCTCTGCGATGATATTGAGGCGGCTGTCACAAACGAAAAGCTCTCTCACATCAAGAATCTCTGCCGGAAGGGGCATGGCCACTTCCAGGCAGTTTTCTCTGAAAGGACGGTGCCCATGGCCAATGGTCAAAAGGTTTCAATGGATGAGGCTATTTCCAGGGCAGCGGAGATTTTAAAAAGCGCCAAAAATCCTCTGCTCTACGGCTGGTCCAACTGCACCCTGGAGGCGCAGGCGGCGGGAATCAGGCTGGCCGAGAAGCTGGGGGCGACAATAGACGATACGTCATCCTTCTGCCAGGGAATTCTGATGGAGCGCATACTGGATGGGAGAATTCCTACATGCACCCTGGACGATGTGCGCAATTATGCCGACACCAGCATATTCTGGGGAGCGGACCCGTCCAACAGCCACCCCCGCCACCTCTCCCGCTTCTCCTACTACCCGCGGGGCGAGAAGAGGCAGAAGAGCTATGAGGAGGAGAGGACCTGTATTGCCGTGGATGTGAGGCATTCGGCCACGGCGGAGATATGCGGCAACTACTACTTCCGGGTCCCTCCAGGCGGGGATGCTGATTTTATGGAGGCGGTACTGGCGGTGCTGGAGGGAAAGATCCCCAGAGTTGCCGACAAGAAGAAGATGATTGAGCTTGGCAGCATTCTTAAGAAGACGGAGTACGGGGTGATCTTTCCGGGCCTGGGCATGATCTATTCCATGCAGGATAAGATGGACCTCTTTGAGCGGCTCATGGCCAGGCTCAATGAGATCACGGCCTTCAAGGCAGTTCCTATGGTGGGGCACTACAACATGCGCGGCTTCAATGAGCTACTCCGGGAGAAGACGGGATTCATCAATAGCGTCTCCTTCCGGGGCGGCAAGCCGTCCCACGGACCGGAGCACAGTGTGATTGCGGCGGCCAAGAGCTGCGACGCGGCACTGGTGATAGGCTCCGACCCCCTCTCCGCCCTGCCCTTTGCCACGGCGAAAGCCCTGGCAGGCGTGCCCCTCATCGCCATAGACCCGCGCCGCTCTCTGGCCACGGATGCGGCAGCAGTCACCATACCCTCGGCCATCTCCGGCCTGGAGGCGGGGGGCACGGCGGTACGCATGGACGGTGTCAGGGTCAAGTTTGAGCCGTTCCTGAAGACGGACCTTCCCACGGACGAACAAATCTTGACTGGCATCATGGAGGCGATTTAGATGGCAGAGGAAGTTGCGGTGACCATTGTCACAGTGAGGGACATCTTCCAGGACGAGGCAGGCAGGAAGAGCCGTTTCTCCGACGAGTACAGAGACCTCAGCGCCCGCATCCTTCTGGACAAGCAGGACATGGCCGCTCTGGGGGCTAAAGACGGGCAGAGGCTGCTGGTCACAGGCCAGCCGCAGCAGGGCGGGGCGGCGAGCATTGTCGTGGCGGCGAAGGCGGATGAGGAGGAAGCCCATCCGGGGCTGGCATTCATGTACAACAGCCCATGGTCCAATCAACTGGTCGCAGAGCCGTCCGGGGGCGCGGGTGGCGAGGGAGCGATCCCCGGATTCAAGAGTATCAGGGCCGCCGTCGCAGTCAGCGATGAGAATGTCACCGGCATCTCTGAGCTATTTTCCAGGATGAGGGAATGAGGGATGGCGAATATGAACAATAGTGGGAGTGGAGCAGAGCCTCAGGCCCGGCCCAAGGACCTCATCTCCATAGCCGACCTGTCCAGGGAGGAAATTCTGCGGCTGCTGGAGAGCGCCGAGGCCTTCCGGGCCAGGAGGGGCCGACGGGGCAGCCACGGCCGGCCATTGCAGGGAAAGAGCCTGGCCATGATCTTCGAGAAGCCATCTACCAGGACGCGGGTCTCCATGGAGATTGCGGCAGCTGAGCTGGGAGGCCACCCACTCTACCTATCGGCAAATGAGCTGCAACTGGGGCGGGGGGAGACGGTGGCGGACACGGCCCGGGTGCTCTCCCGCTATGTGCACGGCATCACAGCGCGGGTCTACTCCCATAACACAGTGGTGCAACTGGCCGCCCATGCCAGTGTGCCTGTGGTCAATGCCCTCTCGGACTGGGAGCACCCGCTGCAGATCCTGGCGGACCTCTTAACCATTCGTCAGCGCTTCGGGCGGCTGGAGGGGCTGAGAATTGCCTGGATCGGCGACGGAAATAACGTCTGCAACTCTCTGATCCTGGCGTCGGCCATCCTGGGCATGGAAATGGCGGTCTCCTCCCCGGCCGGCTACCAGCCAAAAGAGGCGATCTTAGCCCAGGCGGAGAGGCTGGGGGCGCGGCCCCGTTTGGTGGAGCAGCCAGCCGCCGCGGCGCAGGGGGCCGATGTGCTGGTCACGGACACCTGGGTCTCTATGGGAGACGAGGCGGAGGAGGCGGAGAGGCTGCGAGTCTTTGGAGGCTATCAGGTCAACTCCGAGCTTCTGGCACTGGCCGCCCCGCGGGCCATAGCTCTTCACTGCCTGCCGGCCCACCGGGGGCAGGAGATCACAGATGAGGTGATGGACGGGCCACAGTCGGCGGTATTCGACGAGGCGGAGAACCGGCTGCATACCAGCAAGGCGGTCTTTGCGTGGCTCATGGGGGAGAGGACGGC
>CAYQKI010000056.1:0-12340 GCA_964418105.1 uncultured Methanotrichaceae archaeon
AAGCGGCTGATTCGTAATCAGCAGTTCATGGGTTCGAATCCCATCGGCGGCTTTATTTGTCAATAGTCAGTAGTTGCCGGCACCGACGTCAGTCTTAAGTAATTGCTCCCCGTCCCGGCATCATGGACTGCCTTTCCAGCGGATTTGCGGATGTCGATCGCGCCCGTGATCCCTCCTTCTTCTCCTCCTGCCTGGCCACCTTAAACTCTCTGCCCTACTTCCAGAAAAACAAGACAAAGAGCTTTGCCCTCATGGATGTGGGTGAGGGCTCCCGTGTTCTGGATGTAGGCTGCGGCCTTGGCTACGATGCTCTGGCTCTGGCGGAGATGGTGGGGCAAAAGGGGCGGGTGGTGGCCGCCGACTTCAGCCGGATCATGCTGCAGGCTGCCAGGTCGCAGGCCGATGGCCTCGCCCTCCCCCTGTAGTTCATCCTGGCCGATGCCTCCCGGCTGCCCTGCGAAGATGAATGCTTCGACTGCGCCAGGGTGGACAGAACCCTTCAGCATACCGCAGAGCCGCAGAGGGTCGTGGCAGAGATGGCCAGGTTCAGACTGCTTTCATCATCTCCACCAGCGCCCCCGCCTCCACCAGCCCGCAGCCGCCCTGCCTCGCAGAGGCCTCATCGAATCTCTCCACGGAATCAGGAACGATCCCCTCTCCGGCGATGGTGAAGGGCACGGGCTCGCGGCTGTGCGTCTTGATGGATATGGGCGTGGCATGATCTGGCAGGAGCAGGACACGCCACTCTTCGCCGCTTCTCTCCAGGCCTGCCACCACCGGCCCGACCACCTTTTCATCGAACAGCTCAATGGCTCTCACCTTCAGCTCGACATCGCCCTCGTGCCCCGCTTCATCGGGAGCCTCGACGTGCAGATAGACGAAGTCGCAGCTCTTCAGAGCCTCCAGGGCCGCCTGCACCTTTCCCCCGTAGTTGGTGTCTATGTTGCCCGTGGCGCCCGGGACGTCCAGGACCCGCAGCCCGGCATACCTGCCTATGCCCTTGAGCAGGTCCACGGCGCTGATCATGGCCCCTTGCAGGCCGTACATCTCCATGAAGGATGGCATGGCTGGAGCCGGACCCTGGCCCCAGAGCCATATGGCATTGGCAGGGAGCCTGCCGGCGGCGACGCGCCGCAGGTTGACGGGATGGCTCTCCAGTATGGGGCGGGCCGCCTCCATGAGCCGGATGAGCAGGTCGGCGTCCGGGCCAAAAGGCAGGTGCTCTGCCGCCGGCTGGTCGCTGATGTCGTGGGGCGGGGTGCAGATCGCATCACCGCCGGCCTGCAGGACCAGGAGGTTTCGATAGCTTACGCCTGCGTAGAGCCTGCCGCCCGGCATGAGGGGAGCAAGAGAGTCGATCAGTTGCCTCCCCTCATCGGATGTGATGTGCCCGGCGCTGTAGTCCTTCATGATGCCGTCCTCGATGGTCACGAAGTTGCAGCGGAAGGCAATGTCGGACGGCCCCAGGGCCACGCTCATGGCCGCCGCCTCCAGGGGGGCGCGGCCAGTGTAGTGCCTGGCCGGCTCATATCCCAGCACGGATAAATTGGCCACATCGCTTCCCGGAGGAAATCCTTCGGCGACGGTGCGCACCAGGCCGCTTCTGCCCTTCCTGGCAATGGAGTCCATGTGAGGCTTAAAGGCCGCCTGCAAGGGGGTCTTTCCCTGCAGAGCCGGCAGCGGCAGGTCTGCCATGCCGTCGCCCAGGAGAACTACTAGCTTCATCCCGTGAGGAGATGAGAAAATAGTATTAATTATTTGTTCTTGCTCTTCTTTCTGGCCTGCTCTTCCTCGCGGGCATTGATCTCCGCCAGGTGCCTGTTGAGAACCTTGGCCAGGGTGTTGAGCTTGACGCGGGGGCAGGTAGCGCCGCGGGTGATGCCGGTGACTATGTCCACGACCTCCCCTTTGGTCTGGACGTTCTTGTAGGCGGGCTTCACATTGCGGGTTTTTACGCCCTCCCTGGCAAAGTCCTCCATGTCCATGGGGCACTGGGCCACCACCACCGCCGGGATGTCCACCTGGGACAAAAGCTCCTTGGCCTTGGATATGACGTGCGAGCGCACATTGCCCAGATGCAGCACTGCTATCTTGTGGCGGGCCACCTGCTCCAGCTCCCTCTCGTTGAGGCCGAAGGTCGGGCCATAGCCTCGCGACGCCTGGGGAAAGCTATCCGGCAGGCCCGTCCCCGCTTCCAGCACCAGCACGGAGGTCTGAATTCCCTCCCGGCGCAGCCCGTATGTCATCTCGCAAACCGGCTTGGTGATGTGACGCCTGCCTGGAGACATGGCTATGGCGATCACATCCGGCTTTGTTGCCTCGGAGAGGGTGCCCCTCTGGGCCAGGCCGCCGCCCTTAGCCAGGCCCATGCTCTCCCGGCAATCCACCACCTGAGTTGCCCTGCCAATCATGCTCAGTTGTTGAGCAGGGATGGGATAAAGACTTGACGATTTGCAATTTGCAATGCGTTTTTAAGCTGAAGAAGATCTTTTACATCCATGCTCACATTCATCGGCCTCGGCCTGTATGACGAGAAGGATATATCAGTAAAAGGCCTGGAGGCAATACGCTCCGCAGACATTGTTTATGCTGAGTTTTATACCTCCCGGCTCATAGGCGCAGGCTACGAGAAGCTGGAGGCGTTCTACGGCAAGAAGATTCACCTGCTCACTCGCCCGGAGGTGGAGGTGGACCCGGCCTGGCTGAAGGATGCCCATGATATGGATGTGGCCTTCCTGGTGGGAGGCGACGCCATGGTCTCCACCACCCACCTGGACCTGCGGCTGCGGGCTGCAGAGATGGGCATCAGGACGCGGGTGATCCACTCGTCCTCAATTGTCACCGCTGTATCGGGGCTGTGCGGCCTGCAAAACTACCGCTTCGGCAGGTCCACCACCATTCCCTTTCCCTACGTCTCACGTGGCAGGCGCATCATACCTGAGACGCCCTATCAGGTCTTGAAGGAGAACTTGAGCCGAAACCTGCATACCATGCTCTTCCTGGACATCCAGACAGCTCCGGCAGAAAGGTATATGACCGTCTCTGAGGGTGCTGCCCTGCTCCTGGAGATGCAGGATGCTGCGGCTGAGAAGTGCCTGGACGGGCAGATAGGCATCGGCATCGCCCGGGCCGGCTCGGAGGATGCGGCAGTTTATGCCGACCTGCTGGCACGGCTGAACAGATACGACTTCGGCGGACCCTTGCATATTCTGATTGTACCGGCAAGGCTTCATTTCATGGAAGCCCAGGCCCTGCGCGTCCTGGCGGGCGCTCCTGAGGAGGCATTGCAGGCGGTGGAGTGAATTGTGCCTCTGTGAGTTCTTTGTGCGCTATATGTCCTTTGTGGTGAAAGTCCGGGAGACCACTGGGCTGGCACTGGCGCAAACGCTTCCACCACAGAGATCACAAAGCTCACAAAGGACGCACAAAGAACGGAGCGGAGGGAGCAAATCTATTAATATCACAGGGTATTCTCCCTGACATCCCTGATCCATATCCCAGGAATGCCGTGGGATATCAGGTGCGATACAGGTTCGATTAGAAAACCAGTGAATTTCATGTCAGAGGATCATATGCCCAAAGTCACAGTGGAGATACCCCAGCACATCATAGACGACGTCCAGGCCCATGTCGGCGACGGAAAGAAGTTCGTCAGCTTCTCCGATGCCGTGCGATCGGCCCTGCGCAAGATGCTTGACCAGCTCGATGAGATCGACCGCCGCAGAGGGAGGGCTCAGGAATGAAGCTGGGACTGGTCACGGAGTTTGATGCCGCGCACAGCCTGCCCGGCTACCAGGGCAAGTGCGCCCATCTGCACGGCCACACATACCAGGTGGAAGTGGTGGTGGAGGGGCAGGTGGGAGCGGACGGCTTTGTTATGGACTTTTACCAGCTCAAAAAGGTCATTGCAGAGGCCATGAAGGATCTGGACCACGCCTACCTCAACGATATCCTTCCCAATCCCACCGCAGAGACCATTGCCCAGCACCTGGCCGGCCAGCTCAAAGAGGAACTCGAGGGAACTTCTACCACCCTGTGCTCATTGAAGCTATGGGAAGGAAAGAATAAATGGGTTCTGATAGAATGAGGCCAATACCAGCCTTGGCATCAGCCTATTCGCCTGAAGTATCCAGGTCCCAATTTTTAGCAGTCTCCGGATTGTCCTTTAACTCCTTCATCCTGGTCTGGACCTGATCTTCATAATATTTTTTGTATTTTTCACTCTTGTCGCGACTGGACCACTCCGAGAGCTTTCTATCCAGGGCCTCGAACATATACTTTTCAGCCGCTTTGACCGTCTCCAGATCGCCCCGCAAAACCAGGATCTCTCTGTCCATTACCTCCCCAGTCATGTCCATCTTCCCCGGCTTTCTCAATAGCTCCAGCTCAAAGTTCTCCACAAGCTCGCGGATAACTGAGACGGGCATGCTGAGGGGGATGGCCATGTCATAGAGCCCTTTCAGATCTTCTGCGCCTTCTTTCTCTGATGAATCCATAAGCACCACGTGGATTGTCCTTCTTGCTCTGATTTAAGGCTATCGTAGAGGGCCTCACTGCAGAGCCCTAATGCCCGGCAGACTCTCCGGAAGGGAAACAGTTATTAATGGGATGAGCAAAGCACAGTCCGGACCGGGCCCGTAGCTTAGCCAGGTTGAGCGCACGGCTGATAACCGTGAGGTCACGCGTTCAAATCGCGTCGGGCCCATTTTTCTTTTTATTTCGAAATCTCCCCCTGAATTATGATGTTCATGACCCGGTCAAATGGCAGTGCCTGGCACCAGCCCGCCTTTTCGAATATCGACATAAAGCAAACGCCCATCAGCTTGCTGTGCTTTACTTTTCCGAGAGCCGCCTTCATCTCCTCGACCGTCACTCCTATCTTGGGCATGGCCATGCCGCCCAGTATCACCACCACATCCGCATCGGCACTGGCCGGACCTCCCAGCTCCATGCCATACTCTGTGGGTACGATGCGTCGCGCCTTATCCAGGGCAAGGCCGGGCAGGAATACCAGCTCCTTCTCTCGCACCGGATAGCCCAGGAATAGGGCAAAGGGAGTGCAAAAGCCAGGAGAGCCCACGAAAGCTATCTTTTTGTCGTCCGCTACCAGATCCCTAAATCCATTCAGCATGCCGCCAAGGCCATTTATATCCTGTATCTTCTCCATTAACCATCACGTCCTTAATTCACCTTAATCCAGACCATTGTTAGATAATATAATTTCTGCATATCTGCGAGGGAGAGATGACGACCATTCAAAACGTTTATGAGTATAGAACTGTCACTTGCCCATGATGTCGAAGAGAGATGCAGACAAGAGAGACGGCGGCAAAAAATCCCCGGCTAAAGCTCAGGAGGCAAAGCCGGTGCAAGCCCCGTCCGTCCCTCTGGAGAAGAAGTCCAGAGCTACCGGCAAGGCCAGCATCTGGCAGAACAGCGATCTGTATTTGTATTCCGGATTGATAATGGCAGCGCTCCTATCATTTTATCTGCGCGGCATAATTCCTATGAGCAGGGTGTTCTCGGGCGGCAATGTTATATTCAGCAGCGAGACCGACGCCTGGTATCATATGATGCTGGCCAAGGGCACTGTGATCAACCTGCAGAGGCTGTGGTTTGATCCCATGACCAATTTCCCGCACGGCACATCTCTGCACTTCGGCCCATTTGTCAGTTGGGCTATCACCGTGGTCTCATATATCCTGGGCCTGGGGCATCCCAGTACCCATCTGGTTGAGACGGTGGGAGCCTTCCTGCCCGCCGTGCTGGGCGCTCTGCTGGTCTTTCCAGTATACTTCATCGGAAGGGAGCTGTTCGGCAAGAGCTGCGGCCTGATCTCGGCGCTGACCATCGCCGTCCTTCCCGGCCAGGTCTTCAGCCGCACCACCCTTGGATTTACAGACCACCATGCAGGAGAGATACTCTTCAGCACCGCGACCATGATGTTCATCCTCCTGGCCCTGCGTACGGGCAAGGGCATGACCCTCTCCGGGGTGCAGAAGAGCTGGCAGGCATTTAAAAAGCCACTCCTCTATTCCGCCCTGGCTGGGGTCATGCTGGGCCTGTATATCGATAACTGGTCCTCCGGATTCCTCTTTGAGGGCATCATCCTGGCATTCATAATGCTGCAGAGCATCTTTGATCACTTGAAGGGAAGAAATGTTGAGTACCTTGCCATATCCGGGTCAGTAGCTTTCATCGTGGCCACTCTACTCGTCCTCCCGTTTGTCGATTCCTCTCTGGGATTCAACCATTATCTCTACAGCCTCTTCCAGCCCACCATACTTCTGCTGGGTGTGGTAGCTACTGTATTCCTTTCATTATTATCGAAGGCCATTAAGGATAAGGGATGGCCCGGATACTACTATCCCGGTGCACTGGCTGCCCTGGTGGTCATAGGCACCACCGTCCTGTATTATGCTCTGCCCCAGTTTACCAGGCCGCTCTTGGCAGGACTTTCCATATTCCAGCAGAAGACGGGCGGCGCAGCGACTGTGGGCGAGGCCTCCCCCCTGTTCTCGAATGGGGGAACATTCTCCCTGGGCAGCGTCATCACCTCATTTCCGGGATTGGGAATGAGCCCCGATGCCGGGCTGACAACAGCCCAGGCAATATTCCTGGCATTCTTCTTCAGCACATTCTTCCTGGCACTGATTGCCCTGGTCCTCATTCTATCCAGAAATGTCAGGAGCCAGAAGCCGGCAGAGATATTGATTCTGACCTGGTCCATTATGATCCTGGTCATGGCTTTAGCTCAGAACAGGTTCACATACTATTATGCAATCAACGTCGCCATCCTGGTCGGCATCCTGGCCGCCTGGCTGATGCAGAGGCTGCATATCGAGGACATGGAACTGGCATCTCTCGAAGATCCGGCCGGGTTTCTCAAATCCAACCTCAAAGTTCTGCTGGCAGTGATTGTGATATTCTTAATGGTCGTCTATCCCAGCCTGACCATGAGCAGATTCTATGCAGAAAACACATACGGACCGGATATGGACTGGCGGACTTCGACCGCCTGGCTGCAGAACAATACTCCCAGCCCCGGCATGGAGCTGTATGAGAAGTACCAGCGGCCGGCCAGCGGAAAGTATGCCTACCCCGATACGGCTTACGGCATCATGTCCTGGTGGGACTACGGCCATCTCATTGAGACCATAGGCCATAGAATTCCCAATGCCAATCCCTTCCAGCAGGGGATAGGCAGCGTCACCAAAAATGTTTCAGGGTCATCTCCCTTCTTCCTGGCCGAGAACGAAAGCCAGGCAGAGAAGGTTCTGGCGGGCCTTGATGAGAACAGGTCTTCCTATATGAATACCAAGTATGTGATGATCGATCAGCCCATGGCCACAGGCAAATTCCATGCCATGGCCGCATGGAGCGCAATTCCCACCTCCAGGTATATGGGCATGGTCTATCAGGCACAGGGAGAACAATTGTCTCCGATCATGGTATATCAAGAGAATTATTTCAAGACCATGACAGCTCGCATGTTCTTCTTCGATGGGACAGAGGTTGGCGGAGAGTCCGGAACCGGCCTCGCCTACCGGGGAATGGATGTCGGCAACGGCATGATTGTCCCGGTGATCTCTCAAAATCCCCAGATCGGCAAGAACCGCACTGATCTGGAGGCTTTCGTCAACGAGAGCCGGGCGCGGGGAGATATGGCTGAGATAATATCCACAACACCCACCGTCTCTGCCACGCCTCTGGAGGCATTGCAGCACTACCGCCTGGTTCATGAGTCGGAGACGACTATCAGCGGACAGAAGATGGTAAAGACCTTCGAGCATGTGCCGGGCGCTGTGGTGAGCGGAGAGGCAGCTCCGGGGACCAAGGTCTCGGCTGCCGCCGTGATAATAACCAATCAGAACAGGGCATTTCTCTATCAGCAGTCCAATGTCACCGACAGCAGCGGCAGATTTACTCTGGTGCTGCCTTATTCCACAGAGGAGCATATGGACGGAGGAACAAACTTCGACACCAAGCCCATGGGCGCCTATCAACTGATGGTGGGCGACAGGAGCTACGAGCTGAGGGTGCCTGATGAGTACGTGGTCAATGGAGGCAGCATCAGGGTATGAAGCTCCTGGAAGAGATGAGCTGGCCGCAGGTTGAGGCCGGCCTGGCAGCGACGAGAACGGTGATCCTGCCCGTGGGCGCCACAGAGGAGCACGGACCGCACCTGCCCACCATCACCGACACCCTTCAGGCCATGCAGGTGGCGCGGGCGGTCGCGGAAGGGCGGGATGTCTTCCTGGCTCCGCCGGTGCATTACGGCGTATGCCGCAGCACGCGAGGCTTTCCCGGAACCATCACCGTGGGGCATGACGCCCTGCGGGCCTATGTCCGGGACATTGTCCTCTCCCTGGCCGACAGCGGCCTGACCAGAGTGCTCATTTTGACCGGCCACGCCGGTGGCCAGCACATGGCCGCCCTGGAAGAGGCATGCCAGATGGCAGTCGAGGAGCGGGACTTTCGGGTGAGCCTGGTCTCGCTCTTTGACCTGATCGACTTTTCGGCGGTAGAGACGCCTCATGACGGCCATGCCGGTGAGGTGGAGACGTCCCTCATGATGGCCATCAGCCCCGACCTGGTGAAGGGCAGGCCTGCTGGCCATTTCCCCAACAGGCCGCGCTTTATGGTCATGAGGGATGTTCGACACCTCATGGGAAATGGCATCATGGGAGATCCAAAGCCTGCCTCCGCCGAGAAAGGAAAGCAGTACTTCGAAATGGCGGTACAGGGCGTCCTGAAAGCGCTGGACGAGCTGGAGAGCGACGAATGGGACAAGTAGCTATCTCCTGGCTGTTCGATAGGTTTATAAATCATCAATCCATCTGAAAAAACGTGCCTGAGAAGACTGCTAAATGCTCATTTGTCGATCATAAAATCAGGCTTTTAAAGCCGGAGAGATTAGCTTCGGGCATCTTCGGCCATCTGGTCTTTTCTTTCTTTTAAAAGGAGGGGGCGAGCATCATTGAGTGCAGAACTTCGCCCGTTAGCGGGATGATGACATGTTATCGGAAAACGATCTCAAAGTTCTAAAAGCGATATTGCAGGGCCACACAGATCCTGAGGGCGTGGCCAGGGATCTGAATATCAAGGTGGAGGCAGCGAGGGCGGCAGCGGATGCCCTGGGCGAGCAGGGGCTCATCCGGGTCAGCAAATCGGTGGAGGAGGTCATTGCCCTCACAGAGGAGGGGCGGGCATATGCGGAGAAGGGCCTGCCGGAGAGGGTGATGCTCTCTGCCATCGGCCAGGGCATGGCCATCTCCGAATTGAGGGACCCCGCCCAGAAGATCGGCCTGGGGTGGCTAAGAAAGAAGGGCTGGGCAGCCATAGAGAAGGGAATGGTCCGGCTCACGGGCGCGGCTGATGCCGGGAAGGATGAAGAGGTCCTGGCTCTTCTCCTGTCCGGTTCGAAGAGCATCGCTGACCTGGACAAAAAAGGCCTGTCAGATCTGAGGAGCAGGGGACTTATAAAATCAGATAAATTAAAATCTTGGTCATATGAAATTACAGATGCCGGACGGTTGAGGGCAAGTTCAAGGATACTACATGCGGAATCTGGGACATTCAAATTAACAGGTTCAGAAGTAAGCTTTTCTCACGAGATTGGCAATATAACTCCTGAAATGATAAAAACTGGCCAATGGTTGGAAAAGGATGGCCATCTATTTTGGGATAACAAAGGTGAGATGTCTCGCGTACGTCCATACAACGTGACCCTCGCCGCCGACCGCATCTATCCCGGCAAGAAGCACCCCTACCAAAGGCTGATCGACTTCATGAGAGAGGTCATGCTGGAGATGGGATTCGTGGAGATCAAGGGCCAGATTGTGCAGTCCAGCTTCTGGAACTTCGACGCCCTCTTCCAGCCGCAGGACCACCCTGCCCGGGAGATGCAGGACACATTCTACCTGGACAGCCGGGCGGAGATCCCGGACTACACGCGGGTAAAGGAGATGCACGAGTGCGGGGGAGGCGTGGGCTCGACCGGCTGGGGAGGCTGCTGGAAGCCGGAGGTGGCCAGCCAGGAGGTTCTGAGAACCCATACCACGGGCCTGACCATCAAGTATCTCTCCGAGCATCCCCAGCCGCCGGTCAAGGTCTTCGGCATAGACCGGGTCTACCGCCGCGAGGCCATCGACGCCACCCACACCCCGGAGTTCGAGCAACTGGAGGGGATTGTCATGGACAGGGATGTGACGTTCTCCCACCTGCTGGGCATACTCAAGGAGTTTTACGGCAAGATGGGCTTTGAGGAGGTCCGCTTCCGGCCCGGCTACTTCCCCTACACCGAGCCATCCGTGGAGCCGGAGGTCTACATAGACGGCCTGGGCTGGGTGGAGCTGGGAGGTGCCGGCGTGTTTCGCAGGGAGGTTACGGCTCCCTTCGGCATTGAGCACCCGGTGCTCGCCTGGGGGCTGGGAATTTCCAGGGTGGCCATGCTCAGGCTGGGGCTCAAAGACCTGAGGCTGCTCTATCAGTCGGACCTGGAGTGGCTGCGAGAGACGCCTGTTTCCATCAAACTATAGGATGGGGGGAAATAATCATGCCAGTTGTCAAACTTTATTACGAGGACATGGAGAGGCTGATTGGGGCCTCCCGGGAGAGCATCATGGGCCGGCTGGCCATGATGGGCGCAGACATCGGAAAGCGGGCAGAGGAGGACCACGTGGATGTGGAGTTCTTCCCGGACCGGCCCGATCTGTACAGCGCCGAGGGCGTGGCCAGGGCCATGCAGGGCTTTTTGGGGCTGAAGACCGGGCTGGTCGAGTATCCGGTCCACGAGGGACCGGTTACTCTGACTGTGGATGCGTCGGTCAACGCGGTGCGCCCCATCATAGGCTGCGCTGTGGTGCGAAATCTGCATTTTACGGACGAGGCCATAGAGTCTCTCATGGGCCTGCAGGAGGATCTGCACTGGGGGCTGGGCAGGAATAGGAGGAAAGTGGCCATTGGTGTACACGACATATCGCGGGTCCGGCCTCCCTTCCGCTATCTGGGAGCTGATCCGGCCCGGAGGTTTGTGCCTCTGGACTTCACAGAGGAGATGAGCATGAGGGAGATGCTGGTCAAGCACCCCAAGGGAAGGGGCTACGGGCATATCCTGGAGGGCTGCGACCGCTATCCTCTCATAGTCGATGCCGACGATAGGGTTCTCTCCTTTCCGCCCATCATCAACGGGGAGCTGACCTCTGTCACCGAGGAGACGGAGGAGCTGTTCATCGATGTGACGGGCATGGACGGCATGGTGCATAAAGCCCTGAACATCGTCGTCACCTCCCTGGCCGAGCGGGGCGGCAGAATCGAGAGCGTTCGGGTCTTGAGGAGCAACGACAATGGCGACTTCAGCTCACCCAATCTGCAGCCTTCTTCCTGGACGGTGAGCGCGAAGGAGGCCAACCGGCTGATCGGATTTGACCTGACCGGCGAACAGTTGGCGGAGTGCCTGGAGAGGATGCGCTTTGGGGCGCAGGCCGGGGCAGAGGGCGATTCAGACGTGGTCGGGGTGAAAGTGCCGGCCTACCGGGCGGACATCATGCACTCCTGGGACATATTCGAAGATGCTGCCAAAGCCTACGGATTTGACCGGCTGGAGGCGCTTCTTCCCGGCGCAGTCACAGTGGGGCGAGCTCACCCCTCCGAGGCGCGCAAGGGCGAGATTCGCGAGGTTTTTGCCGGCCTCGGCTATCTGGAGGTCATGCCCTTCACCCTCACCAATGAGAAGGCTCATTTTCAGTGGATGAGGCGGGAGACCAGCGAGCTGGCCGCGCAGGCGGTTCGGGTCATGCATCCCATCAGCGAGCTACACACCATCCTGCGCACATCGCTCCTCTCCAGCCTCCTGGAGATCTTCGCCATGAACCAGCACCACCCTCTCCCCCAGAGGATCTTCGCCGCGGGGGATGTGGTGGTGGAGAGGAGGACGCACATGAACTTCGCCGCAGCCAGCATTCACAGCGGGGCGGACTTCTCCGAGATCAGGTCGGTGGTGGACTCCGTACTGCGTGAGCTGAATATCAAGGCAGAGATTGTTGCCTCCAGTGACGGGGCCCTCCTGCCTGGACGGGCTGCTGATCTGGTGGCGGATGGAAAGAGGATCGGCTGCTTTGGGGAAGTGCACCCCCTGGTCCTGAAAAACTTCGGCCTGGAGCAGCCTGCGGTGGCGCTGGAGGTGCAGTGGGGGGTGCTGTAGTCCCTGATGGGCGGCAAGAGGGCGGCTGGGCTCAGCCGGCCTCTATTCAGCCACTGCAGCGCCGCTGAACAAAACCGCAGAGATGCGATCATGGCTCTTCGTCACCCATGTGCATGAAAATGAGCTTTAGACGAA
>CAYQKI010000056.1:12350-14212 GCA_964418105.1 uncultured Methanotrichaceae archaeon
CTTTGTGCCCTTTGTGGTTATGTATTCAGGCCACTATTAACTGATATCGTACTACTATTCACCACAGGGACACAGAGTACGCACAGAGAGGAGATTAACACCAGAAAGACAGAGCGACTCAACTTTAGCCACAGGAAATAGCGAAGAGCCAAGAAAGGCAAATTTATCTGCTAATAGCTGCAATAGATCTCATTGTGCCTTCTGCGCGCGTCTTGCAGAGGGCGCACAGAGGCGGGCTTATGAAGGTTAGGGATCTGATGAGCTATCCCATTGTTACCGTTCCCCCGGAGGCCACAGTACTGGAGGCGGTGAGGAAGATGGGGCGGGAGAAGAAGGGCAGCTTGCTGGTGGCCAGGGGCGGCCTGCTCAAGGAGTGTTTGGGAATAGTCACGACCAGCCTTATCTTTCACAGGGTCTTCGCCGAGGGGCGCGACCCGGGGCAGGTGTCTGTTTCAGAGATCATGACGCAGGGGCCTCTGATCACCATCGACCTGAATGCCAGCACCGAGGAGGCAGCGCGGATGATGCGGGAGCACGGCATCAGGAGGCTTCCGGTTATGAAGGAGGGGGCGCTGGTGGGCATCATCACCAGCAAGGACCTTCTGGCGTGCGTCAAATGATGGCGGAAGGAAGAGGATTTCAACGAAGAGGCCGCGGGCGGGCCTGAAGCTGCGGCGGCGGGGCAAACGCCGCAGTTGAATCAAAGGGGGCAGACGCTTTTTCAAAAAAAGATGGACTATGTAGATCCAGTATCGCATTTATAATATTAATAGATTTTATATAGTATCTTTGCATAATCGGATAGACCATCTCTGTCCGTGTTGTTCTTGAGGTAATCCAGGGCTTCCTGGAAGGACTGCACCAGAGAATCAGGCGTCTCTCTGTTGAAGGCAAAGTAGTAATCGGCCTGTGCCAATACGTAAGATACCTTAAAATCGCTCAAATTGGCGCCAAATTCCTGAATCAGCCAAATTCCAGCCGTATCGCCATAAGCCCAGGCATCGATGCTCCCATTTTGCAGCATCTCTATAAGCGGCCTCGACGTGGGCTCCAGCGTCAGATCTCCCTCTCTTACACCCTTATCTCGAAGGTTCTGCACAGCACTGTCATCCTTTATGGCTCCAATCCTGTATTTATTGAGATCTTCTGCGGATGTGATGCTGATGTTCTTATCGATTCGCGCCAAGAGGACATTCCTGAAGGGGCCAATTGGGCCCACCCATTTGAAGAGCTGCTCTCTTTGGGGCAACCTGGCCGTGGAGAAGAGGACAGTATTTTTTTCGTTTAGAGTTCTTTCATAGCCTTCTGTCCAGGATAAAACCTGAATGGCGCTCCGGTTGAGATTGACGCCCATTCTCTGCCACATAGCCTCAATCAGGTCTATGGAGATCCCTTTCAGTTCGCCGTCATTTCGAAAGTTATACGGGGGAAATTGCTCAGTAATGTAGGACAGATCCCTGGCAGAAGAGGCTTGATCTGTTGCTATAGCTCCCTGTGCAACATGCAGCAGAGCCATAAAAGCAATAATGGATAGGATGCATTTTCTGCTGAAGAAATGCCCTTCGATAGAGATATTCATGCGAGTTTATGATAATTATTAAGTATATTAGCATTTTGAAGACGATGGGCATTTGCTGCTGTCTCACGCTCGCGCCTTCTGGACATCAATGATGGCAATTGAGGAGGCTGCGCGGATGATGCGGCAGCACTGCATCAACTTAAACGAAGAGGCTGCGGCAAGAGCCCGGCCCTGCGGCGGCGTGCAAACGCAGATTATAAATAGGCCGAAGGCGTTGTGGCTGAGGTGAGTCGAGGTTGCCTAGCCTGGTAAGGCGCAGGTTTGCTAAACCTGTTCCCCTCCG
>CAYQKI010000057.1:0-13936 GCA_964418105.1 uncultured Methanotrichaceae archaeon
TGGATACATTGGAGAAGTATGCTCCCACCATCACCAAGCCGGAGATGACCCAGACTCTGGAGAAGGATATGACCCTCATCTCCGAAAAGAAGGCCAAAGAGGATGCGGTCATTGAAGAGTCCAGGGTGATGCTCACCTCCGTCTTCGACGAACTGACCTGCAACCAGGAGGGCATCGGCCAGTCCCTCAAAGACGGCCTGAGGACGGACAAGATCGTGGGCACCTGCGAGAAATGCAGGTCCGAGCTGGTCATCCGGCGGGGCCACCGCGGTTCGCGCTTCATCGGCTGCTCCGGCTATCCGGAATGCCGCTTCACCCTCCCCCTGCCCAGGTTTGGAAGCGTAGTGGTCACGGAGAAGGTCTGCGAGCAGCACGGCATGAATCACATCCGCATCATCAACAAGGGCAAGCGACCCTGGGACCTGGGCTGCCCCCACTGCAATTTCCTGGAGTGGCAGGCGAAGAAAGCCAGAGAGAAGGCCGAATCCCCTGCAGGGGAAGAGAAGGCCAGCAGTCCAACTGCAAAGCAGTCTGCAAAGAAGCCAGCCAGGAAGGCTGCTGCCGCCATGGTCCCTGCCAAGAAGGCCGCCGCAAAGAGGCCTGCAAAGGCCGGGACAAAAACAGCGTCCAATTTTGCCCAGAACGGAGACGGACTGGTGAGGGTTCCCGGAATCGGACCCAAGACACTGGAGAAGCTCACCCTGGCCGGCATCAGGAGCGTGCCCGACCTGGTGGGAGCCGAGGCGGACAGCCTGGCCGAAAAGACAGGCATCAGCGCCAAGAAGATCATGGCCTGGCAGAGTGCGGCCAGGGCGGAGAGCTGATTTCGGCTCTTCGTCATTTTCTGTGGATAAGAAACTCGTTCTTTGTGCGTCCTTTGTGAGCTTTGTGGTCTTTGTGGTGAAGCCTTAGGACTTTAATTGACAATTAGCCTATTACTGATAACCACAAAGAACTCACAAAGATGGCATTTTCGTACTACACGAGAAGCGCACAGAGCACTCCCAGATATGAAGTATCAATAATCAAAAAGAACAGCGAAAAATCAGTCAGCATGGGCCTGGCCGGATTTGAACCGGCGGCCACTCGGTTATGAGCCGAGCGCTCTAACCGGACTAAGCTACAGGCCCAAAAGGAATGCGCCGCCAACAGGGCTCGAACCTGTGACATTCTGGTTACTGCTTTGGGCAATTAACAGCCAGACACTCTACCAACTGAGTTATGGCGGCTCGACCACCACCCTGGATGCACAATGATTTAAGCCTTTTGATTAGAAGGTAGTAACCATGCGCGTCCTGAAGAAGAATCTGCGTGGCGAGGAGGGAGAGATAACCCTGCTGCCTGAGTCCCTGGATGACCTATGGCATCTAAAGCATCTGATTTCTCGGGGCGACCTGGTATTTGCCCTGACCCAGAGAAAGGTTGCCGCAATTGCCGACAAGGCGCGCCCGGAGAAGATGGAGAAGAAGACGGTGCGCCTGGGGGTAAAAGTTGAGGACATCGAGTTTCACATGTACTCCAACTGGCTGCGGCTGCACGGCAGGATAGCCTCTGGCATGGATGTCGGCTCCTACCACACCCTGAATATCGAGGTGGGCACGGACCTGTCCATACTCAAGTACCACTGGAGGCCGGACCTCCTGGTGCGCATAGACGAAGCCGTTGCCGAGTCGCTGCGCCCCAGGGTGGTCATCGCCCTGATCGAAGAGGGCGAGGCCACTATCGGCGTCCTGCGCCAGTTCGGGGTGCAGACCGCGGCGGAGATCCGCCAGGGTAGCGGCAAAGGCAGCGGCGAGGATACGAGGAGCGGATTTCTCCGGGACGTTGCGGCAGCTTTAGAAAAGACTGCTCAGGGGGGAGCGGAGGTCATACTGGCCGGGCCGGGATTCACCAAAGAGGACCTCAAGAAGGTCATCGACTCCAGCTATGCGGACCTCGCCGAACGAATGGCCATGGATGACACATCCTCCATCGGTCGCTCCGGATTTCAGGAGGTTTTGCGCCGCGGGGCGGTAAAGAGCGTCCTGGAGTCCAGCCGCATTGCCCGCGAGGCTAAGTTCATCGAAGACCTCTTCCGGGAGATCGCCACCGACGGAAAAGCGGCCTACGGAATGAAGGAGGTGCAGACGGCGGTCAATTTCGGAGCTGTGGAGAGCCTGCTGGTCTTGGACGAGCTGGCTCGCAGGGGATCGGCTGAAGCGATCATGCGCGACGTGGCTGCTGCCCGGGGGAAAGTGGTCATATTCAGCTCTGAATTCGAGCCGGGAGATCGGCTTTTATCCCTGGGGGGCGTGGCCGCGCTGCTGCGCTTCAAGATAGCCTGATCCGCGGCAAAGAGGCATAATAAGAGGCTCATGAGATGACCCAATGCGACAAATGCCACCGTTCAGCCGTTATCTACCAGAGGTACTCCGGGATGCACCTGTGCGGTGAGCACTTCGATCAGGATGTGCACCGCAAGATCAGGGAGAGCCTGAGGAAGACCGGGCTGTTTTCCCGCGGCTCGCGCATAGCCGTGTGCCTGGACGGAGGAAGGCAGAGCGCGACTCTGGCCTGCGTCCTGAAGGGCATCTTCTCCCGCCGCCCAGACATGGAGATCTCGGCAATCATAATGAAATCCGGAGAGGGGGGCCGGGAGAGCGCCGCTGCAGCCCGCGCCGTGGCGGAGAGGCTGGAGATGGACTGCCATGCAGTTCGCCGGCAGCAAGACGGGAGCATTGATCTCAGACGCGAAATGCTCTTCGAATCTGCGGCTCTCAACGGGGCAAATATACTGGCGACGGGCGAGTGCCTGGACGATGAAGCCCTCCGGATATTTGTCAGCTATCTGAAGGGAGACGCAAATCTCCCAGTAGAGAGGGAATGCGGCTTCAGGCAAGGCCCCGCCTGGATAAAGCCGCTGCAGCGCGTCCCCCGCAGGGAGGCACGGCTTTACGCCCTGCGGCACGGGCTGGGCTGCGACATTGAAGCCTGCGCGGCAGGAGAAGGCTCTCTCTTTCAGGAGGCGGCGCTGCTCCTCGCCGGCTTTGAGGGCCGCCATCCCGGCACGTACTACTCACTGGTTCGCGGCCTGGAAAAGAGGCTGAGGGCAAAGCCTTTAAGTGTAGATGCAAAATAATCGAGCCTGGTGCCTCGGTAGCTCAGCCGGTCCAGAGCGATTGACTTGTAATCAATAGGTCGCGTGTTCGAATCACGCCCGGGGCTTGCCAACCATCTTCAGAGATTTTATAATAAAGTTTAGGGGGCTCTTTTTTCCTGAGACGCCTGTGGCCATGAAGAAAAGCGGCCCGAATTCTTCATTCAGGCCTTCCTGGTCTTCTTGATATCCAGCCTGGTTTTGCATCTGGGACAGGCTTTTGGCTTATTCACCCTTGTCACCCAACCGTAATGGCACTTTGGACATTTCATCTGTTTCATATTTATACAGTTGTAATAAGAGTATTAATAACTTTCGATTGTATATGATTATCCTTACTACTTCAGCGAGCGCAAAGCCTATAATTGAATGGGCGCGGTAAATACAGAATTTCATGAACGAGATTTTGGAGATCCTTTCTGAAAACGCCAGAGCAACCCCTGCCGAGATCGCGGCCCTCATGGCCAGGTCCGAAGAGGACGTGGCCCGGGAGATCAAGGAGCTCGAGGATGCCGGCGTCATAAGAAAGTACGTCACGCTGATCAACTGGGAGAAGCTCGACAAGAGCTATGTCTTTGCCGTCCTGGAGCTGAAGGTAGCCTTGCAGCGCAAGACGGGCTATGATGCCGTGGCGGAGAGGATCGCCAGATTCTCTGAGGTGGAGTCGGTGCGCCTCATCTCCGGAGATCATGACCTCTCCGTCACCGTGCGCGGCAATTCCATGAAGGAGATAGCCTACTTCGTGGCCGAGAAGATCGCCCCCCTGGAAGGCGTGCAGTCCACCTGCACCCACTTCATACTGAAAAGCTACAAGGAGCACGGGGTAATACTCACCGACAAGCCCAAGCCGCAGCGGCTGGTGATCACACCATGAAGCAGAGCCTCAAAAACGTATCCCTGCCCGCCTGGAACTGTGAGGCTCACCTCAACCGCACCGTCAGGGATATGCCGCCCTCCGGCATCAGGAAGTTCTTCGACCTGGTATCCGAGATGGAAGGGGCCATATCTCTGGGAGTGGGCGAGCCGGACTTCGTCACCCCCTGGCATGTGCGCGAGGCTTGCATCTACTCCCTGGAGTCAGGAAATACCCACTACACATCCAACAAGGGAATGCCGGAACTGCGCCAGGCCATCTGCGACCAGGTCAAAAAGAGCAGCTGCCTGGACTACGACCCAGCGGAGCAGATACTCATTACCACAGGCGTCAGCGAAGCCGTGGATCTGGCCTTCCGGGCCACCCTCAACCCGGGAGACGAGGCCATTGTGCCTGAGCCCTGCTATGTGGCCTACACCCCGGACATCGTCCTGGCCGGCGGCGTAGCCAGGGCAGCGCCCACCCGCCTGGAGAACGAGTTTCGGTTGCAGCCGGAGGACGTCTCTGCCGCGATCACAGAGAAGACCCGCGCCCTGCTGCTCAGCTATCCCAACAATCCCACCGGTGCCATCATGACCCGCGCCGACCTGGAAGAGCTGGCGGATGTGGTGGTGGAGCACGACCTGCTGGTCATATCGGATGAGGTCTATGCCGAACTCACCTACTCAGGAAGCCACGTCAGCTTTGCCCAGCTTGAGGGGATGCAGGAGCGGACGGTCATCCTCAACGGCCTGTCCAAGTCCCATGCCATGACCGGGTGGCGCATAGGCTATGCCCTGGGCGACCCGGCCCTGGTGGGGGCCATGACCAAGGTTCATCAGTACACCATGCTCTGCGCTCCCACCATGGCCCAGGTGGCGGCTTTGGAGGCTCTGCAGAAGGGCGAGGAGGAGATGCAGCAGATGAGGCATGAGTACAACCTGCGCCGGCGCATGTTCGTCTCCGGGCTCAACCGGATCGGCCTGGACTGCTTTGAGCCCAGGGGGGCCTTCTACGCCTTCCCCTCGGTCAGAGCCTGGGGCCTCTCATCGGAGACATTTGCCGAGAGGCTGCTGCATGAGCAGAAGGTGGCAGTGGTGCCGGGAAATGTCTTCGGCGAAAGCGGCGAGGGATTTCTGCGCTGCAGCTATGCCACGTCCCGGGAGGAGCTGATAGAGGCCCTGGACAGGATTGAGACGTTCCTATCCGGGCTGTAGAAGGACAACCGACGCAGAAATAGAGACATAGGGACAATAGAAGAGACGATAGAATGCTCAAAGCCAAATTTAAATCAGAGCAGACGGACAGGCTGGCGGCGGGCCTCGCTGCCCTGGGCCTGTCCCCCAATGCCTGGACCATGATCTCCCTGCTCCCGGCCCTGGCGGGAGCAGCAGCGCTCATCGAGGGCCGGCTGGCCTGGGGGCTGGTGCTTTTCTCGCTATCCGCCTTCATCGACATCGTGGACGGCACTGTGGCCAGGGTGACCCACCAGTCCAGCAAGAAGGGGGCATTTCTGGACGGAATCGTGGACAGGTATGTGGAGCTTCTGCTCTATCTGGGGCTGATGCTCTACCTGGGCCGGGGAGAGTTTCTCGGCCTGCCCCATGAGGTATGGTTCATGCTGCTCTTCTTCGGCTCACTCATGACCACTTTCGTGCGGGCCTATGCCGACCACCGGGGGATGGTCAAAGGAGAGGAGGCACTCAAGAGGATGGGCGGACTTCTGGAGAGGTTTGAGAGGCTGATGCTGCTCTATGCCGGGATGTTTCTGGGGCTGTTTGATACCCAGTGGCTGATAATAGTAGTAGTAATAACAGCCGTCCTGGCCAATGCCACGGCTCTGCAGAGGATCGCATTTGCCATGAGGGAGGGGAGATGAATATAGTTATTTACTATTAGGAGACAATGCCCCCACTATGAGCCTGAAGGTCACACTCCTCGGAACTGGCACCGGAGTTCCCCAGCCGGGCCGCTCTCAGGCGGCGGTACTGGTAGAGGACGACCGGCCCCTGCTCTTCGACTGCGGTGCCGGGACACTTCTGCGCCTGGATCAGTTGGGGGCGAGCCTGGAGGCCGTGGACACAGTGATCCTCACCCACATGCACCTGGACCACGTCTCCGACCTGCTGGCCCTGGCCAACGCCCGCTACCTCTCCGACCTGCCTCCCTTGCAGGTATTCGGCCCGCAGGGCACAGATGCCTACTTCCAGGCGGCAAAGAGCCTCTATACCAATCTGGCGGAGATGGATGCGGCTGTGCAGGAGCTGGCCCCCATGGACACCATCAGCCTGGACGGCTTTGACATATTCGCAGAGGAGGCCCGCCACAGCGTGACCGCCCTCGCCTACCGCCTGGAGACGGAGGATAAGGTGCTGGTCTACTCCGGAGACACAGAGCCCTGCCCCCGCGTGGCGGCTCTGGCCGACGGAGCCGATCTGCTGGTTCATGAATGCTCTTTCCCGGAGCCGTTTGATGTCACCAATCACAGCACACCCAAGAAGCTGGGCAGGATGATCAGGAACCAGGGGGTAAAGCGCATTGTTCTAACTCACCTCTATCCCCAGGCGGCGGGCTGCGAGGAGCAGATGGCAGAGCAGGTCATCGAGCTGTGCGGAGCCCCGACCATTGTGGGCTGGGACATGATGAGCGTGGTGATTTAAGTATAAATTTTATTATACTTTCAGCCTCGGATTGATGGCGTCCAGATATTCAAATTCATCGAAGCTGTAGGGCCCAAAATAGTATTCCGCGTCGTCCATGACTCCGTAGTAGCTGTCGACCGCCAGCCAGTTGCCGAGATCGTCGCCATCCTCAACTGCTACCCAGATGAATTGAGGATATTTAAAGATAGCATGAGCTGAAAGAGAGATAAATTAAAAAAAGCCTTTATGCTCCATTAAGGAACATTATAGAGGCTTGTCAAGAAAGCGAGGGGCACCAGAAACAGTACTATGAATCCTATAACCATCAAACCGATTGCTAATCCATTTCCTCCAGCCATAAAGATCCTCCTAACACATTCTTTGCTTGACTTGATGGAAGAGGTAATATTAATTCCTGTCGGAACCCGGTCGAAATTCAGGCCTTTGAGGCCAATAGATTTAATTATCAATGACTGCAGAATGCCATTGTGCGATCTATCCAGAAGAGCCAGAGCAAGGCCCATGCGGCAAAGCCGGAGAGGCGCAAGGCCATCGGCGCGAGGTCGGTGCTGCTCCGCCTGGCCGGCTATCCCTTAAAAAGCGTTTTCCAGGAGCACCCAGAGGTAACAGATCTCAACCTCTTCGAGCGCTATGCTCAGGAGCAGTGGTTTGGGGAGAGGCTTGTTCCCGGAGGCTATCTTTTTGACAGCAGGCTCTATCCGGACTATGCCTTCCAGGTGGTATCGGTCACCCCTCGCTCCTCAGTGATGGGCTCGAAGACCAGGGTCTCAGTTGAGCAGAAGGAAAAACCCAGAAATAGGGTTGAATATGATGTATCCTTTGCAGATATCATCGGCCAGGAGACGGCCAAACGCAAGGTCAGGATCGTGGAGAGGTTCCTCAAAGATCCGGAAAAGTTTGGACGCTGGGCCCCCAGAAACATCCTCTTCTACGGCCTGCCCGGAACGGGAAAGACCATGATCGCGAAGGCCCTATCTGCGGAGACGGGCGTTCCCATGCTGGCCGTCAAGTCCACCAGCCTCATAGGCGAATTCGTTGGGGAGGGAGCCAGGCAGATACACAGCCTCTACGAGAAGGCGGAGGAGATGGCCCCCTGCATCATATTCATAGATGAGCTGGACGCCATTGCCCTGGACAGGAGGTATCAGGATCTGAGGGGCGATGTATCTGAGATCGTCAACTCCCTGCTCACAGAGATGGATGGGATCTCCTGCCGCAAAGGCGTCTGCACCATTGCCGCCACCAACCAGATTGAGATTCTGGATGCATCGGTTCGCTCCCGCTTTGAAGAGGAGATCGAGTTCAAGCCGCCGAGCAAGGATGAGCGCCTGGCCCTCCTGAAGAAGAATGCGACAACCATGCCCATCCCCATGCAGGATGTGAACCTGGCCGAGATCGCTGCCCTCACCGAGGGCTTTTCAGGGCGCGACCTGGTGGAAAAAGTGCTCAAAGCAGCTTTACACCATGCCATCATGGAGGAGAGCAGCATCACTCAGGTGCACCTGGAAGAGACTGTCGCCCGTGCCAAGAAGCAGTACCGCCAGCCACCGCGCGATATGTTCGTTTGAAGGAAGCCCTTTTGTACTTTTAAGCGTACTATAGAAGGGACCCAGAATGTGGCAGGAAATTTTGAACAAGTTCAAGAGGTTCCCGGCTCAGGAGAAGGTCATCCGTCTCATACTGCAAAGGGGCTTTCAGATCAACGAGGAGGCTCGGGTGGTCTCAGGCAGAATAGAGATTGCTCACGCCCAGATCGCCAAGGAGCTTGACGTTGACCGCAGGGTAGTGGACACCACAGCCCAGGCCATTTGCGAGGACGAAGCCCTCTACAGGATCTTCCGCAATGTGCGCTCCATGACCTTCCTGGGAGATGTGGCCCCCATACTGGGGCTGGGTGTTATAGAGATCACTCCCGTCAACGCCGCCAAGACCGGCCTTTTGGGTGACGTAGCCGAGGCGGTGGCCAAAAGCGGCCTCTCCATCCGCCAGGCCGTATCCGACGACCCCTATTTTGTGGAAAGCCCCAAGCTGACACTGATCACAGAAGGGAAGATTCCCGGTGACCTGGTGCGCCGGCTGATGGAGATCGAGGGAGTAAAGAGGGTCACGGTATACTGAAAATGATCGCAGCAATAATTTGCCCCGTCTTCAGCCAGTCAGGTCGTTAGGCTTAATTGTGGCCCTGGCCAACCAAGAGACACAGAGGCAAAAAACCTTTTGGCTCTCAAATGCTCTTCAGCCCTGCCAGCAGCTCGCAGGCCTTGCAGATCTGACCGACGCAGGGCTCGCCGCATTCCCGGCACGCTGCCAGCTCCACCTTCGTTGCCCCGCCGGCCTGACTGACGATTCCCTCAAATCCACTCACTGTAGACTGCTTGACTCCCGGAAAGAGGCTCTCCAGCCGGTTCATCATGTCCCTCACATCCGCCCGCAGGGACAGGTCGGCATAGGGGCACTCCCGGGAGGGAAAGAATGCCCCCTTCACCATGCAGTAGAGGGCGATCTCCTTCTCCGGCATCTGCCGCAGGGGCTTGATGCGAAATACAAGTCCGGCCCGGGCGCTTTTGGGGCGAAAGCGCATCAGCCTCTCATAGTCGCCCTTGAGGTAGTTCATCATGACCGTCTGGGCCTCGTCGTCCAGGTTATGGCCGGTGGCCACCTTATCGGCATGAAGGAGCTTGGCCATGCGGTTTAAGGCATTCTTGCGAAATACTCCGCAGTAGGTGCAGGGCGCGACACTCTTTCCCCTGACCATCTCATCCAGGTCGCAACCGAACTCCTCGCGAAAGGAGACAATCACATGCTCAATCCCCAGCCCTGAGGCGACAGACCGGGCAGCGCTTATGGTATCATCCCTGTAGCCGGCGATCCCCTCATCCACAGTGACCGCCACCAGCTCCACATCCCTGCCAGTGAGAATTTTATGCAGGCTGAGCAGCAGGGCAGAGCTGTCTTTGCCTCCGCTCACCGCCACAGCGATCCTCTCGCCGTCCCGGATCATGCCGTTCTTCTCCAGGGTTGAAGCTACCCGACTCTCAAAGTCCTGCACAAAGTGCTCCTGGCAGAGGTGCAGGCCGGTGGACTTCTGGGAGATGGCAGCCCGGCGGCGGCAAAAGCTGCAGACCACGCCGCCCGAAGCTACTTTGGCAGAGCCTGGCTCTTCAGTCAATCTTCAGCCTCTCTCTATGGCTGTAGACAGATAGCCTCTTTCCCCGCACAAAGCCGATGATGCATATGCCCGTCCTCTCCGCTATGGAGATGGCCAGGCTGGTGGTGGCTCCCCGGGAGACGATGATGGATATGCCGGCCACGGCGCACTTGAGCGCCATATCCGAGGAGACGCGGCCCGTGCAGGCGGCATAGATCCGGGAGAAGTCATAATCCCTGCCGCTGAGCAGCAGGCTCCCCAGGGATTTGTCAAGGGCATTATGCCTTCCGATGTCCTCGATGATGCACAGAGGGCCCTCTTCTGCAAAAAGCCCCACTGAGTGCACTCCACCGGTGGAGATGTGCGTTTGGGAGAGGGAGATGGCCTCCATGGCCTCTTTGGCCTGCCGCCCTCCAATTGTCAACTCCGAGGAGATCACAGGAAGCCTGGACTCGTCGAGAAACGAGGCAATGCCGCCGCAGCCGCTCACTATGGGCCTCCTGGGAACAATGGCCCGCAGGGGGTGGGAGACTATGGCCCTGGCGGAATTGCCCTCGATCTGTATGGACTCGATCTCCTCCAGGCGGGAGATGATCCTCTCCGAGTAGAGGTGGCCGACCACAAACTCCTTGCGCAGTTGAGGGCTGGTCATGGCCGTGGCAAAATGCCGCCCGTTTATGAAAATAGAGAGGGGGGCCTCCTCTGCCACCGGGCAGAGCCACTCCTCTGCGGACAGGCCGTCCAGCCTCAAGCATTTGAACTGACTGATCATATTCTAGGCCATCCTGGCGATCTGCTCCACTGTGGCCAGAAGCTTATCGATCTCAGCGGCAGTATTGTAGAGGTAGAGAGAGGCACGCACAGTTCCGAACGTAAGCCCCAGATGCTTCATCAGGGGAATGCAGCAGTGGTGTCCGGAGCGAACGGAGATGCCGGCGGCCTGATCCAGCATCAGGGCCACCTCGTGAGGCAGAAGGCCGGATATGTTGAAAGAAACCACTCCGCCCCTCTCCCCCCGGCCTTCCTGCGCACCGGGGCCGTAGACTGTAACCCCCTTGATGTTCTGCAGCCCTGAGACAAGCCTCCTGGTAAGCCCCATCTCATGACTGTGGATCTCCTCCATCTTCAGCCGCTGCAGATAATCGACGGCCGCCCCCAGGCCAATTCCAGCAGCGATGTCCGGTGTGCCGGCTTCGTAGCCCTCATAGCCGTCCTTTATGGAAAAGGAGCCACGATCGCCACCTTCGCCGGCAACCACCTCATGCACCATTCCTCCCCCGGCGAGCAGAGGCTCGATTGACTCCCGGCCACTGCACCTCATCCACAGCACCCCCGAGCCCGTGGGCCCCAGCATCTTGTGCCCGGAGAAGCAGAGATAATCGCAGTCGATATCCTGCACATTCAGGGGCATATGGGGCACGGACTGGGCGGCATCCACCAGCAGCAAGGCCCCACAGTCCCGGCAGATCCTGGAGATCTCCCCAACTGGCTGGACTGTTCCCAAAGAGTTGGAGAGATGGCTGACTGCCGCCAGGCGAGCCCCACCGGACAGGGCATCTTCCCAGTCCGCCAGATCCAGGCGGCCCTCAGCGTCCGGCTTTATGATCTTCAGATTGACGCCCCACTCCCTGAGCCTCATCCAGGGCAGCAGGTTGGAGTGATGCTCCAGAAGAGTGGTGACGATGATGTCGCCCCTCTTCCATTTTATGCCGCGGGCTACCATGTTGATTGACTCGGTGGCGTTTCTGGTAAAAACGGTAACGCCCTCCGCCCGTCCCTCCCGGCCGCCTCTCTCCGCTGCTGCATCCGCTGCACTGCCAATCAAAGCTGCGACCTTTAGATGCGCTTCGCGGTAGCGCTGGTCGGCAAGCTGAGCGGTGCGGTACACTGCACGCCCCACATTGGCTCTGTAGCCCCGGTAGTAATCGGCAACCGCCTGGATAACCGGCTCCGGGGTGAGGCTGGTGGAGGCGCTGTCCAGGTAAATGATATCCTTCAAGATTGGAAATTGCCCTCTGATTTCAGTTGCGTCCATAAAGCCTCATTGGTTCACTTTCGATCTGATCAGGACTTCATTCATGCTGCCGCTGCGATAGCCCTGCAGATCCAGGGCCACATAGTCAAATCCCGCAGCCCTGAGTTTGTTCACAATCTCCTGCCGGATCTGCACTGCCCGGGAAATCTCCGGATCGGATAGCTCGACCCTGGCCAGGCGGCCGTGGCAGCGCACTCGCATCTGGACAAAGCCCAGCTTCCTGAGAGCCTCCTCGGCCTCTCCGATCATCTTCAACTGATCTGCAGTTATGGCCTCCCCATAAGGAATTCGTGAGGCTAGGCAGGCCGATGCGGGCTTGTTCCAGACGGGCAGATTGAGGGTCTTCGCCAGGAGGCGAATGTCCTCTTTGGCCAGCCGGGCCTGAACAAATGGATGCCAGATGCCATCCTCATCGCTGGCGGCAATTCCTGGACGCCAGTCCTGGTAATCGGAGAGGTTGACTCCGTCGGCAATGCATTCTATGCCCACCTCTGCGGCTATGCCCTTCAACTGCAGAGCCGACATCCTCTTGCAGATGTAGCAGCGATTGGCCGGATTGGCGGCAAACTCCCGGCACTCCAATATAGAAAAGCGGACCGTGCGGCATGCAAGGCCCATATTCGATGCCAGAGCCTGGGCCGAGGCCACTTCGCTCTCCGGCATGGTCTCGCTGGCCAGGATTACTGCCAGGGCCCCCTCTCCCAGGGCATCTTTCGCCAGGGCCGCCAGGAGGCTGCTGTCCACTCCCCCGGAGAAAGATATCAGCAGCCTTTTCTTCTCGCAGAGGCTCTGCTTTAATGCCTCCAGCTTTTTGACAGCATTCATCAAAATCAATTGCCTTAATCGCTATGCACTACTTGCCTTTGCACCTGGCGGAGATGCAGGCGGACTCATCCTCCTGGAGCATGCGGCACACGGCGCAGATCCTGCTCACCAGATCACCACCCTGAACCTTTTGATCAATGAGGTCCTCGGCCAGCCGGACTATGGCCTCCCGAATATCCTCACGAAAGACGATGTTGTAGCCCCTCTTCTTGGAGACGTACTGGGACACGGCAGGGGGGGTGATGCCCAGCATCCTAGAGACCTCCTTTTGAGATATACCTCTCTTTACCAGCTCCTCCGCGATGGCTGCCCTGATGCTGGGCAGCACATCCCAAACGATCTCCTCACAAGGCGACTTCATCTGCATGGCAATCACAATCGTTAATCAAGCCTATTCCTAGTATATGAATTGCCAGGATCATATGAAGCTATTCCTCCAGGGAAGGGAGCGCGAAATTATAAATCGTTAAAGATCAATCAACTATTGATGTCCGATTTCCATGAGACGGTCTCCAGACAGGAGAGGGCTGCTGTTCATCCCAAAGAGGGAGCCTGCGGCATCTGCCATGCCGTGGCCGAGGAGATCTGTCGCGCCGGAGGAAAGATCGCAGCCTATGAGGAGCCGGAGGGGATAAGGGCCAGGATCTTCGACCACCGGGGTGCAGTTGCAGGCGAAGGATTCGGAGTGGTCTGGTCGCCGGCTGTGCTGGCGGCCCAGATAGATGCTGGCCTTCTGCCATCCGATATAGTCCCGCCGCTGAAGAACGAAGGCATCAACAGCCAAGAAGACATCAGGCTCACCGCCCAACTGCAGGGATACGGGCGGGTCCTCACGGCATCAGCGCTGGCGCTGGTGGCGGTCAGGGAGATGGGTGGGAGGACACTCATTCGCAGGAAGGGCCTGGGGGTGGTGGCCAGCTTTCTGGACAGAGAGGACAGGGCAATTGCAGA
This sequence comes from uncultured Methanotrichaceae archaeon, assembly GCA_964418105.1. GTDB lineage: Archaea > Halobacteriota > Methanosarcinia > Methanotrichales > Methanotrichaceae > Methanothrix. The sequence continues at coordinate 13,612 of CAYQKI010000057.1, forward strand.
GTCGCCCGCCTCCTACTGCCCCACCTGCGCCGTGGCCATCGGTGCCGCCAGGACGCCGCTGCTGGCGGAGAGGGTCAAATCTGCCCTGAAGGGCGCAGCCAACACTGGAAAAAAGAAGCACGAAATGGGCATTGAGAACCGTTATACCGTCAGGGGCGGCGCTGTAAAGGTCACCTTGGCCAGGGGAGATGAGATCCTGGCCCGGGGAGTGCGGGGATGCTGCATGGCCTACGGGACGGCCAAGGCGGAGATTGTGGCCGGCCTTGTGCCCCAGGCCAGCGCCCAGCTCTTCAAGACCTACTGCAATCTCTGCCCCTTCAAGCAC
>CAYQKI010000058.1:0-13604 GCA_964418105.1 uncultured Methanotrichaceae archaeon
TTCCAAGCGGCCCCTTTTTGCAGTCGTTAGACATTACCTGACCAGAAGGCTCTCGAAATTCTTCTCGATGGTCTCCAGCCTCTGATTGAGGATCAAATCAGCGAAGAACGATATCACTTCCGGGTACCTTTCTTCGTTTCCCATTTGCATGGCCTGGATATATCCGGGTCTGTCTTTGCCCAAAAAGAGCAGCCTGGGGTAGGCGGGACGGCTCTTCGTGAGCATGTAATTGAATAGTTCCCTTCCTACCCGGCCGTTGCCGTCAGGACCTGCAGGGCTGGCTCCTGGTCTTCCTCTTCGCCAGCCCCATAGTGCTGTGGCTGATCAGCCTGGTCTATGCCATGCGTGTCTTCACGCCTGAGACCTACCAGACCAGCCTCCAGTCGCCGGATATGGCTAAAGATATGCTCCAGAAGACTCTGTGTGGTACGAAAGTGCCATCTTTGTGAGTCCTTTGTGCCTTCTGTCTTTGTGGTGAAAGTCTGAAGACTGCTGGGCTGGCCCTGGCCCAAACGCCTTCACCACAAAGGCACAAAGCCACAAAGACGCACAAAGAACGAAAAGCTCATTTTCATGCGCATAAGAGACTGAAGCTCAATTGCCCACAGTAATAGCGAGTAGCCTCTTTGTGAGTTCTTTGTGTTCTTTGTGCCCTTTGTGGTTAACAATAGTTAACAAATTTATTAATTAAGAATCCAAATACTTCACCACAAACCACAAAGACCACAAAGCTCACAAAGGACGCACAAAGAACGGAGGTTCTTCCTCACGGATGCGGGTGAGGGGGATGAGGTTGATTCATTCAGATTTTAGCCATGCCCAAATTGTCTGTCTCCTGGATCCTGCGGCGCCCGCGATTATGCGCCACTATGAACCGTTATGACATTTTCACATCTCTTCCCAATTTATATCAAATACGCTTTTAAATAGCCAGGTCCAGGCTAGGTTCAGGCAAATTCCGGACAATAGCATCCTCCAATGGTTGTCCTTCCAATTTGCGCACAGTAAATTGAATAAAATTCATATTTAATTCAAGGGTGATCTGCTTTGCCAATAGACAGCGGTGATACAGCATGGGTCCTGGTGTCCACAGCCATGGTCATGCTCATGACGCCGGGCGTCGGCCTCTTCTACGGCGGCCTGGTGAGAAGCAAAACAGTGGTCTCGATGATCGGCCTGTCCTTCCTGGCCTTTGCCATAGCCAGCCTCCAGTGGGTGCTCTTCGGCTACAGCCTATCATTCGGGACCGACATATCGGGAATCATAGGTGGCCTCGACTACTTTGCCTTAAGCGGCGTGGGCCTGGGCGAGGCTCCGCTGGCGGCCAACTTGCCGCATCTCATCTACGTGGCCTTCCAACTGGTCTTCGCCGCCGTGACGCTAGCCATACTGACCTCCGCAGTGGCCGAGCGCGTCCGTATCAGCTCCTTCATTGTGCTGGCTGTTCTATGGACCACATTGGTCTATGACCCCCTGGCCCACTGGGTCTGGGCGGGCGGCTGGCTGGCCCAGATGGGGGCTCTCGACTTCGCCGGCGGCACTGTGGTGCACATCAGCTCCGGCTTCTCGGCCCTGGCCATAGCTCTGGTGATAGGCAAGAGAATGGGCTACGGCTCCTACGTCATGGAGCCTCACAACATCCCCATGGCCATGATCGGAGCGGGGCTGCTCTGGTTTGGCTGGTTCGGATTCAACGCCGGCTCCGCCCTGGGCGCGAACGGTCTCGCCGCCAGCGCTCTGGTGGTCACCAACACCTCTGCCGCTGCCGGAGCCCTGACATGGCTTGCTGCTAGCTGGCTGAAAGGAAAGCCCAGTGCTCTGGGAATGGTGAGCGGCGGCATCGCCGGCCTGGTGGCTATCACCCCGGCGGCGGGCTACGTGGACGTGCCTGGGGCTATTGCCATCGGCGCTGTGGCCGGAGTGCTCTGCTACATGGCCCTGCTCTTCCGTGTGGGCCGCGGGCTGGATGAGAGCTGCGACGCCTGGGCGGTGCACGGCATGGGCGGCCTGTGGGGCGCTATTGCCACAGGCATATTCGCCACATCGGCTGTCAACAGCTACACCGGGCTGCTCTACGGCAACTTCCATCAGTTCGCCGTGCAGATCATGGCCGCCGGGGCGTCAGTGGTCTACGCCTTCGTCATGACTTACGCCCTGGCCAGGATCGTGGATTCTGTCATGGGCCTGAGGGTGACCGAGGAAGAGGAGTACGTGGGCCTGGACATCTCCCAGCATGGCGAGAAGGCCTATGCCTGAAGGCGATGGGCGCAGTTTTGTGGTGGCAGTCGGCGACGGCCATAACCAGTTGCTAACGACGTTTTCACCACAGAGACACAGAGTACGCACAGAGAAGAGCTAACAACCACAACGACAGAGTAAATCCGGTTTAGCCAGGAAACAGCGAAGAGCCGGAAAAGAGATACCGATAAAAGGATGAATATCTGAAGTTGACACGGAGTGCTTCCATGAAAAAGATTGAGGCCATAATTCGGCCGGAGAGGCTGGAGCAGATCAAGAAAGCCCTGGAGGAGAAGGGCGTCGTCGCCATGACGGTGATAGATGTTCTCGGTCGGGGCGAGCAGAAGGGCATAAAGCTGCAGTACCGGGGCGGGACCATGGATGTGGACCTGCTGCCCAAGCTCAAGCTGGAGCTTTATGTGGCTGATGAGGAGGCCGATTCGGTCATGAAGACCATCTGCGATGCTGGGCGCACGGGAAAGTTTGGAGACGGCAGGATCTTCGTATCTGCTGTGGAAAAGTCGGGCAAGGTGAGGACGGGTGAGGTCTTCACCTGAATTTTCTTTCTAGCCGAAGAACAGATTAAAGCCGAACTGCAGAACGCTGCCGCTGGACAGCAGGCTCTTGATCTTGATATCCGAAGTCCAGCTATTTGTCTGGATGTCTATCTTGCCCTGAGCAGTGGAATTGGTGAACGCTGTGATCTTGTCCCTGGCATTTACCACCTCGTCGATAGAGCTCTGATTGGTGGTTACTACTATGGTGGAGTTGTTGTAGCCTCCGGAGATGAAGTGGACGATTCTTCCGCTCCGCATATTCATCCCCGCCCGAAATATGCTCCCGTTGTATCTGGTGATGACCAGGTTGACCCTTTCGCTGCCCAGAACGCTCTTGAGCAGCCCCGGAGCCTTGTCGATATTGCTGTTGTATGCCGAGACATGCTTCTGCAGTCCAGGCATATCCAGCGTATAGCCATCGGCTGATGATATGAGCAGCATGGTCAGGATTGCGGCATATAGGATCTGCCTTTTGGCAAAGGGCATTCGCATGATCGTCATTTGCCTCTAATCATTTAAATTCCTTCTGCTTTCGCAGCCCACAGAATCCTTTAAGTATAATCTTCTCAAATATAAGATCATGGACATCCTGGTTCTCTGCATCGACCGAGACAACGATCTGGGCCGCAAAGGCGGTGTCGTCAGTCCGGTTTTGGGCAGGCAGGCAAACCTGGATGCGGCCCTGCGCCTGGGCATGGCCGATCCGGAGGACTCGGACGTCAACACCATCTTTGGAGGCATAAAGGTGCTGGATGAGCTCCTCGCCTCCGGCAAGACCGCGGAGATCGCCTCAATAGCCGGAGACCTAAATGTGGGCCTGGTCTCTGACGGCAAGCTGGCGGCCCAACTGGAAGGGCTGATCGCCGAGATCCGCCCCGGCGGAGTGGTGGTGGTATCGGACGGAGCGGAGGACGAGGCCATCCTCCCCATAATCCAATCCCGGATCAGAGTGGACGGCGTGCGCCGGGTGCTGATCAAACAGAGCCCTAACCTGGAGAGCACCTACTATCTCTTAAAGCAGGTCTTCAATGACCCCAAGATCAGCCATACCTTCTTCATACCTCCGGCTCTGGCTCTGCTCATGTTCTCCATATTCAGCCTGCTCGGCTATCCCAGCGGGGCGGTGGTGGCCATCACCGGCGCCGTGGGCCTGTATCTGCTCTTCCGGGGGCTGGGGCTGGACGACTCCATGGAGCAGGCCAAGCAGACCCTCCGAAAGTCCCTTTACGCCGGAAAGATTGCTTTCATCACCTATATTCTGGCAGCGATGCTGGTGGTAATCGCCACCGTCCGGGGAATCGCCTACTTCTGGCAGTATTATCACGATCCCATTGCCCCCGGCTATTTCATGCTGGTGATGATCTACCTCAATGCCAGCGTCTGGTGGTACATCGCCGCTGCCCTCTGCGTCAACCTGGGCAAGATCATGGATATGTACCTGGAGGGAATAAAGGATGCTCGGACCATCTCCTATCTCTTCTTCCTTTTTGCCACCGGCCTGATCATCTGGTCGGCGAGCAGCTTCATACTGGCCAGCAACGCCGACCTGAAGTATGGCATGGGCATGGTGGAATCGGTGCAGTACCTGGCCATATCGGCCATCATCGCCATACTCATCACCGTGGTGGGGGTAAATATCTCCAAGCGCATGGCCGGGGTGGGGCCGCTTGAGCCTCCCCAGCAGAATCGACAGCCTTCGCAGCCCTTTAAACTGCCATGATCGAGATCTCCTCCTCCGGGGACAGGTGCCTCTGCGACTTCACATTTGATTTCTACTGGCAGCATAAGGGAGAGAGGCTGGACATGGATCAGACTGTGGGTGGCGTGAGCCTGCGCAGGATGGTGCAGGCGCTCATGGCCGGAGAGACGGTTCGGATCCGGGGGGACGCAGGCTCCCGTCTGGGATCAAGCCTTGGCGTGGACCTCATCAGCTTCGGCGGAAAGGGCGGCCCCATTGAGGGGACGGGCAGGATAATCGTAGACGGGGATGTGGGCAGCCGCATGGGAATAAGCATGCTGCGCGGAGCGGTCTATGTCTCAGGCAATATCGAGCTGCCTCTGGGAAATGTCGTTGAGGCAGATAGCGACATGACCGGGTACAGGAAGTTTCTATCCATCACCGAGGCCCTGGAGAAGGGCCTTGCCGTCCGGGAGCCGAATTTGGCAGAAGACAGGGGCCTGATCTTAAAAGACGGCATCTTGAGGGACACTGTTGCCGCCAGAAATCCATCGCAAAAGAGAGTGCTGCTACTGGGGGATGCCGGCATGAGCACAGGCATCCTCATGTCATCTGGCTGGGTCGATGTGCAGGGTGGTGCCGATCGAAACACCGGAGCGCTCCTGGCTGGAGGCAGGGTGGCGGTGCGGGGCAATGCCGGCGACTTTACCGGCGTGCAGATGAGGGGCGGCGAGATCTTTGTGGAGGGGAACGCAGGCAGCTTCATCTGCTCCCGAATGAAGGGCGGAGCCGTTTACGCCAGGGAAGGCAAGTGCATTCCACCCGCACGCATGCAGCCGTTGAACTCTTCCGAGCAGTCTGCACTGGCTAAAGTCCTTGATCTTTCTGCTTTCTATGCCATGATGTACCGCAAGTTTTCGCTCTGAATTTGATTGGCCACATAAAATAGATAGGTGCCGAATAATTCTTCTGGCGTTATGTCTCCTGGCCCATCTTCTCCACGGCACCTTCGCCGTCAGCTCCCATAACTATGGAGAAGATCCATTCGGAGAGCTTGGCACAGTGCTCTGGAATGCACTCGTCGATGCAACCCGCGCAGGGCTCAAAGGCATCCAGCGCTAGCAATGGATAAAAGCGCCTCTCTTTGGGCTTTACAGCACAGAAGAGCCGGTAGGTTCTGATGCCGTCCACCGACTCCACCTCTCTGGTGATGAGATTGTCCTTGATGAGCTTGGCCACAATGCGAGAGCATTTGCGGGAGTCGATCTTCAATACCTTCCATAGATCGCTCTGCAAGGCTCCCTCGGGACGCGATTTTATGTACTCCAGCGCCTCCTCAGCCGACATTTTTGACCTCTTTATTCAATTGGGCTTATGAGGATTATATTGTTGCCGCGCAATATGACTGAGCCCAGCGAGCGGGTCTTCTCTCCGCCGATCAGCTCCACGGTCTCCAGGAGATGGAGGTTCAAGTATTCGTCCACGCTGTTGAGGATACCCTCCAGCACATAACGGGGCGAGCCCTTCATCTCCACCTGAATTTTGCTGCCTACCAGGCTCTGTACCTTCTTTGTTGGAAACATAAATCATACTCCTCGGAATTGTATGTCTGAATGGTCGATATGTCTGCGAAATAAAATTGAGCGTAATTTAAGCCGACACCACGCCTTTTACGCCCTTTACGCTCTTCATAAGCTCTTTCTCAATGAAATTTTTAAGCGTCATTTGGGAGAAGGGACAGCCCGCACAGTGCCCCTGCAGCTTTACCTTGACAATTCCGTCGCTTATATCGACGAGCTGAACATCTCCACCGTCCACGCGAAGGCCTTCCCTTATTTTATTCAGGGCAAGCTCGACGTCATTTTTGAGGTCTTCCATGACTATTTCCTTCTCCTTTCACCTTTATAGATGTAACTTTGTGCCCGATGATCGTGTACCTTATTCCTTTTAAAGCTTCCTCGAGCTCCTTTATCATCTTTCCGCATTTATCTGAGCTTACAACTGTATTGATTATGACACCCGGCTCGGAGTGATCTCTTATCGCTGAGAGAGCCATGTTGGGGTCTTCGCTCAGCCGGAAGGTCTTCCAGGTTTTGGGAGCCATTCCCTGATACTCCATCAGGTAAAAGCCGGTTATGCCAAGCTCCGTCAGAGTATTTATTACCCGGACCAGGTGTTCGTGATCTACAAAGATCTTGACCATCGTGTTCATAGATTTCCCCATGATATATCGAACATCGGACCTTTAAATAACTTCGCGATTATCCAGATATTCTTTTATCCTACCCCGCATATGCTGCCCCTACCATGGCAATGAGAGATATCAGAGATGTGCTGAAGAGCATCGGCATCGGCGAGGATGATATTGTATCTGCAGCAATGGAGCTGTACTTTCCCCATCCTGGTGTGGAGACGCGCGAAAAAGCGGAGGCGAGGTTTAAGCAGGAGATGGCACTGGCCCTATCAGATCCCAATCTGGCTCTGCTCATATACGCCGGAGTGCTGCTGGAGTCGGAGGGAGAGAAGGGCATCCTTCCTAATTTGAGATCCTCAAGCTATGAGAGAGATATGACCTGCCTCATAGCCGACGAGGTGCTGGGGCTTTCCATTGCCAAGTACATAGGCGGCTACAAGGGGCTCTTCGATTATGTCCGATACGACAAGTCCAAGCCGGGCATACTCTCTCGCCTCGGGCCGTTCATGGATGACGTGGTGGCCGGGCTCATCGGGGGCGTCTCCGCCAATATGTATACCAGGGCGGCGCCGCTGCAAGTAACGGACGGTGCCTGCCGGTGAAGGACATATTATTTGCGCTTAAATCGGGATTCGGCTGGCTCTCTACCATTCCAGTAGGCATCTCCATGGAGGGTGTGGAGGCCCTGATGAGGCATGTCTATGTCTTTCCCCTGATTGGAGCGGCGATGGGCGCAATGCTGGCTGCGGTAGGCTATGGGGCAGTTCATGCCCTGCCGGCCAATCTGGCGGCTGTTCTGGCGATAATCGCCATCTATAAGCTCTGCGGTATAAATCACATCGACGGACTGGCTGACTTCGGGGACGGTGTGATCGCTCACGGCAGCAGGGAGAAGAAGATCGCAGCCATGAAGGATGTCTCCCTGGGCACGGGCGGGGCGGTATTCATCGCCATGATACTGCTGGCAGCCTATGCAGTTCTCTCTATTATGCCCGGCAAACTTCTGCCCCTCGCCCTGCTGGCAGCCGAAGTCTCCGCCAAGCAGGCTATGGTCGCCTTTGCTGCCTTCTCGCAGTCTCTGCAGAAGGGCTTCGGCCAGATCATGATCGAAAGGACGGGGGGCTGGCAATTTCTCATAGGCCTGTTCATCTCTGCCGTGCTCTGCGCTGCAGTGCTCGGCCCTCTGGGCCTGGCAGCTTTAGCGGCAGCCCAGGTCGGCGCGCTCTACCTGATCGTTGTGGCCCGGAGAAACTTCGGCGGGTCCACTGGCGATGGAATAGGCGCGGCCAATGAGCTGGCCAGGGTCGCGGCACTGGCGGCCTCTTTCTCTTTAGGGGGTGTCCTTCCCTGGACGCCCTGGTGATGGCCGGAGGCCGTGGATCGCGGCTGAAGATGGGTGAGAAGCCCATGGTCAGGCTCTTCGGCCGGCCGCTCTTAGACTATGTGACGCTGGCCCTGGAGGAGAGCTGCGTGGACAGGATCTTCCTGGCTGCCACAGAGAACTCTCCTTTGACCCGCCACTGGGCAGTGCAGCGGGGGCTTGATGTGGTGGATACGGGTGGCTTCGGTTATGTGCCGGATATGATCGAGGCTGTAAAGTCGGCGCGGGTGGAGGATCCCATTCTCATCATCATGGCCGATCTGCCCCTGATCACAGCCGATCTCATCGACGAGATCATTGAAGCCTATGAGCAGCGGCCCGAGCCGGCGCTCTCCACCCACACCCCTCTGGAGCTGCACAGCCGTCTGGGGCGGCGTCCTGACTCTCTCTTCAACTACCAGGGCCGGCTGATCGTTCCGGCAGGCATAAATGTCCTGGAGGGGTCAGGTATAGACAGGGAGCAAGAGGACTATCACCTCATCATGGAGAGGATGGAGCTGGCGGTGAATGTGAATGTGGCCGGCGACCTCAAGCTCTGCGAGAAGATGATGCAAGGTGAGATCCTTTGAACGACTTTGTGACTATAAGCGGCGAGAAGTTTTCCAGTAATGACCTGCTGCTGCTCTCCGGGAGTGATGAGATCAGCCAGCCGGATCAGATCAAGGGCTACATACTGCTGGTGGCCAGGGCTCTGAGAAATCCCATGCGTCTGCCGTGGCTTCTCCAGGATATCTGCAAGATGTGCCTTGCCGAGGAGGAGCAGAGGGAGATGAGGCTGTGCCTGATTCGGGTGCAGGTGGAGGCAGAGCTGAAGATGAACCAGGATATTCAGAGGTATCAGCAGAGGCGCTATGTGGCCCAGGTGATTGAGATCCTGCTCTTCAATGACCTGCTGCTCGCGCCGCGCGAGGCTGTGGAAGAGGCTGAGCTGGAGTAGGGCAAAGGCCAAATCAAGGAGCTGTCGCATCACTACCGGCAACTGCCAGGCGAGCTACCTTCCGTTCTCAATGGCTGCCTTCTCCTGGCGGATCATATACTGCAGCACGAAGAGGACGACGATATTGCCGGCCAGCCCCAGCAACGCCAGAAATTGAATTCGGTAGAAGAGGAATACCTGTACCAGCAATATCTGTACCATCACCGCATCTTTGAAGAGCAGGTAGGCATCCAGGCGGGCGGCATTCATCTTCATGGCGGCGGCGGTGACCATGCCTGCCGCCAGGGTCGCGGAGAGCAGGCCGGCCAGGTCGAAGAACGAGATCGTGGGAAAGACGGCACTGATCTCCATCTTCCACTCCAGCTTGACGTAGACGAGGAGGATATCGAGAAGCAGGGCAAAGATCGATTGCAGTACAAAGAAGGCGATGAATGCCTTTACGAACCAGTCCTTCTTCATAAGCCTCGCATACAGCCTCCTCAGGCGGTATTTGGCTGCGGTGTAGATATCCGGGCGGCGGACCGGCACCGTCTGTACAGAGTAGAGGAGATCACGCAGGGCTTTTGCCACGGGATCTGATGCCGGGCAGTCCCTGATCAGTTTTAAAGCCTGCCTCCTCTCCAGGTGGTCTAGGTCCTCAAGCACCACCTCTTTGGCGATCTCCAGGGCATTGACCAGCTTCTCCTGCTGGGTCAGAGCCGGCTTCTTGACAAATGTCTCAACGGCCAGATAGATCAGGACGAATATGATGTAAATGAGGGCAACAGCAGGCCGGTAAAAGTAGTCGTTATCTCCGGTTATGAACTTGCCCAGCTCATCGATGAAGGCCCCAAAGCCGAAGCCTCCCAGCACAGCCACCAGATAGTAGGAAGACTTGTTGATGAATCCCAGGGCCATTATGAGGGCGATCATCATGACCACACCTCCCAGGAGGACGTGGGCGATGTGCAGATTGCCGGGACTCAGGCTGGGGTAATCGGCCAGGGCGAGAAAGAAGCGGATGGCCAGGACGGAGGCGGCTGCTGTAACAAAGAAAAGCTCCAGGAGGCTGTCAGCTTCCCGGTTTCTCATCAGGTGACGGTTGAATAGCTTCATCTATCCTTTATGCTTCCTCCCCTGGATAGTAGTACTCTCCCTGCTCCTTTTGCATTCTGTCCAGCCTTGAGTCCGGCTTATTGACGCGGGGCCGCCTGGTCTCTTCATCGCGCCGGAAGGTTATGCCGATTGCCTTGAGGAAGGAGTTCATGCCTTCGCGCATCTCCAGGGGGCTGTGGGCTATGCCTAAAGCGCCCGGCGTGCCCTCGAAGACCATCAGCCTCTCGCTTAAGAGGTCGATTAAGTAGATGTCGTGGTCCACCACCAGCACCGTCTTCTCCGAGGACTCGGCAAAGCGCCTCATTACCTTGGCCGCCAGCATCCTCTGCTCCACATCCAGGTGGGCGGAGGGCTCGTCCAGCAGGTACAGGTCGGCTTTGCGGCTGAGGCAGGCGGTTATGGCTACCCTCTGCAGCTCACCCCCGGACAGCTCCGTCAGGGCCTGGTCCATAAGAGGCTCGAGGCCCATGGGCTTGAGGATCTCCGTCTGGTAGAAGCTGCTGTCAAAGTCGTGCGTGGCTGAGCGCAGCAGCCCCTGCACAGTCACATCCGAATCGGCCTTCAGGTACTGGGGCTTGTAGGAGACCTTCAGCCGGCTGTCGAACTTTCCTGCCGTCGGCTCCTCCACACCGGCCAGGATCTTGATGTAGGTACTCTTGCCGATTCCATTGGCTCCCAAAATGCCCACCACCTCTCCCCGGCGGATGATGCCGGCCTCTGCCTCCAGCCGGAATGTCGAGTACTGCTTTACGAAGGCATCATAGCCTATGAGCGCCGGGATCTCCTTCTCGATTCTGGGCGCATGCACCTCGAATGTGATGGCCGTGTCCCGGAAGCGGACATTCTCCTCTGGGAGGTTGCCGCGCAGGTACTGGTTGATGCCGACGCGCACGCCTTTGGGCCGGGTGATGACACCGTAGGCACCGGGCACGCCGAACATGAGGTGGACGTTCTCGGCAAGCAGATCCAGCAGCCCCAGGTCGTGCTCCACAACCATGACCGCCCGATCTATAGCCAGGCTCTGCAGTATGCGGGCCACATTGATGCGCTGGTAGATGTCCAGGTAGGGGCTGATCTCATCGAAGAAGTAGAAGTTCGCGTCGCGAGCAGCCGTGGCGGCAATGGCCACCCTCTGCATCTCCCCTCCGGACAGGCTGGAGATCTCCCGGTCCATGAGGTTGGCTATGGACAGCCTCTCCACCAGGTCGGCGAGGGCTCCTCTCTCGTCGGTCTTCTCCAGCAGGCCGCGCACTATCCCGGAGTAGCTCTTGGGGATTCTGTCCACGTACTGGGGTTTGTAGGAGGTCTTGACTCCTTTCTCTGCCACCTTTTTGAGGTAGTCGCCCAGAGCCGACCCGGCAAAACGCTGGTAGATGTCATCCCAGGTGGCATCTTTGGAGAGGTTGGGGCGGAGGATGCCGGAGAGGATGGATACCGCAGTGCTCTTTCCTATGCCGTTGGGGCCCAAGAGGCCGGTGACCCTGCCGTCCACCGGTACGGGCAGGCCGTAAAGGGCAAAGCCGTTCTTGCCGTATCTGTGTACAGGATCCTCCATCTCCTCAGGCAGGTTGGTGATGGTGATGGCGCCGAAGGGGCACTTGCGCACGCAGATGCCGCAGCCCACGCAGAGGTTCTCGGTTATGAGGGGCTTGCTGTCCACAAAGACGATGGTCTCATCGCCCGTGCGCACGGGCGGGCAGAAGTACTCGCACTCCTTTGAGCACTTTCTGGGCTGGCAGCGGTCGCGATTGATGATGGCGATTCTCATGGCCTCACCTCAGTTGAGAAGAATGGTCCAGGTTACCAGCCACAGGTCTACCACCATGAACTCCACGTACAGCCAGTCCTTGGTTTTGAAGGCGTTTGCATCTATATTCAGCAGATTGTAGGTGTGCTTTTGAATCAGGAAGGTGACGAATATCACCAGGATCATCACTGTGTGCCAGGGGAATGGGGCCAGCGCCTCGGCATTGTAATAGCAGGCAAAGCCGACTATGACCCCCAGCAGGGACGAGTATACCGTCTTGACTATTCCATCGATGCGATCCTTTCTCTTCTCCGCGGCGTTCTTCGCCTTTGCTTTGGGCGGCTGCTGGGGCGCTCTCTCCGCCTTTGCGGCATTTTTTTGCTGGGCGGCCAAAGAAGGCTGCAAGTCTGCTCTCTCTCCTTCTCTGCTGCCTGTCTTCTTCTCTTTCTTGGCCATCCCACCCCTGGCTTTCATTATACGATAATAGCGTTTTGGTCCGGGAAAAGTCCAAGTACTATAACTTTCAAGAGCCTCTGCATGTGTATGTCGTAGCGGATGCCTCGGTATTCATCTGGGGCAAAAGGCCTGCGGGTGAATTGATCACCGTCCCGGCCGTTGAGGCGGAGCTGAAGGACATAAGGACAAAGTCCCTGCTTGCTATCTTCGAGGCGCGGGTGGAAAGCCCCACATCCCAGGCGCGAAAGGCAGCAGAGCGCGCTGCAGCAGAGACCGGCGACCTCAAAGTCCTATCTCCCGCGGATTTGGATGTCCTGGCAAAAGCCCTGGAATATAGAGCCATTCTCGCTACCGACGACTACGCTCTGCAAAACGTCGCTCTTCACCTCGGCCTGAAGATCGAGCCCATCGGGCAGCCCAGGATAAAGAGATTGCTAAAACATGTCCAGAGGTGCCAGGGCTGCGGCCGCAGCTTCGAGGGGGAAGCATGTCCTGATTGCGGAACTCCTGCCCGAAAGAAAAAGAGGTGCATAAGATGAAGAATATTGAGAATTTGATGAAGAAGGCAACGGAACTGAAGGCGGAAGGGCTGGTGGAAGGCCAGATCTCAGAGGAGCTGAATGTCTCCAGCGAAACGGTTACCTGGCTGCTTACTCATGCGGAGAAGACGAGCACATCGCCTGGACCCAAGGATATCTCCGTGGACTGGTCCATGATCGGCAAGAGCGCCTTTAGGCTGAGCCACATCTCTGAAGCTCTCTCAGATATCATTTATGAGACTTTAGACGAGAACGACGCCGGTGTGGATGTCGTGGTGGGCATAGCTTTGAGCGGACTGCCTCTGGCCAGCATGGTTGCCAACAGCCTGGCAACTGAGCTTGCCGTCTACACTCCCAGCAAGCAGATGCTTACCAAGGAGAGCGGCAAGGCACGCGGCAACCTGAGCGCCAATTTTTCCGATGTCAAGGAAAAGGAGTGCATCATCATCGACGATGTGATCACATCCGGCCGGACGCTGGAGGAGACAGTCGAATATCTGGATGAGCACGGGGCCAAGATCAGTGCCATCGCCGTCCTGATCGACAAGAAGGGGACGGACGAGATCGCTGGAGTGCCCGTGGTCTCGCTCTTGAAAGTAATACGGGTAAATTAGATCAAGCTGGATCAAGCCGGTTATGTGATGGTCGGCAAAGACGGCCATCCATATATTTTCGTTTGGAAAGCCTTTTAGCATTCCTGTATCATCTTCCGCTCACAAGCTGATTTACTATGTTCTCCGAGGATGAGTATAGATTGGACTTCTTCGTGGATGAGGGATTCC
>CAYQKI010000059.1:0-6862 GCA_964418105.1 uncultured Methanotrichaceae archaeon
CAACAAGAAGGCAGAGTGGGATGCCTACCGCATGAACGTCACCCAGTGGGAGCTGGAGAGGTATCTGCCCCTGCTTTAGGTCCGAACTGAGCCCGCATTCTGCCCCTCCTGCGGGCTCACATTTTTATTTTTGCCGGCCATCAGAAATCCAGAACATTAATTAAGTGAACGACTCCAATAGAGGAAATGCACGAGGAAGGATCATGAAAAGGATGGGTGCTGCGTCGACCGGCGTGATTCATAAATATTGTGAATATTTCTTAAATAGCTATAAAATGAATATTGCGATCACTAAATGCCTGCACATGGTCGATTGATGGAGCTATAGATTGCTATGCCAAGGATTAGAAGGGAGCTATACAATAAGGACATCTGCGCCTGCTCCATCTTCGGAGCGATGAACCGGAACGGAGAGCGTTTTTCCGGGGCAGGAGTCATGAAGGCCATTGCCAATATGCATGTGCGGGGCAATGGTCTGGGCGGCGGTTTTGCTGCCTACGGCATCTACCCCCAGTACAGCGACTACTATGCCTTTCACCTCATGTTCACCGGGCATAGCAGGGAGGACAGGCTCTCTGCCAAAAAAGAGCTGGACGCCTTTCTCAGCGAGAGCTTCGATGTAGTGCACGATGAGGAGATCCCGCACAGGGACGAGTCCACGGTGAGCGACCCGCCCCTGGTCTGGCGATACTTCGTGCTACCGAAAAAGCTGGGCGAAGAGGCGGATCTGTCCGACGGAGACTTCATAGTTAAAAAGATCATGGCCGTAAACACAGGAATTGAAAACGCCTATGTCTTCTCCTCAGGAAAGAACATGGGCTGCTTCAAGGGTGTGGGATACCCTGAGGACATAGGCGAGTACTTCATGCTCGACGAGCTATACTCCGGCTACACCTGGACGGTGCACGGCCGGTTTCCCACCAACACCCAGGCCTGGTGGGGCGGAGCCCATCCCTTCAGCCTGCTGGACACGACAATTGTCCACAACGGAGAGATATCCTCCTACGGCACCAACCGCTGGTACCTGGAGATGTACGGCTATTCCTGCACCCTGCAGACGGACACCGAGGTCATAGCCTATGCCGCAGACCTGCTCATGAGAAGGCAGAAGCTGCCCATTGAGGTCGTGGCAAGGATCCTGGCCCCTCCCATCTGGAACCGCATCGATCAGATGAACAAGGAGGAGAGAAAGCTTCTCACCACACTGCGCATGGTCTACGGCCCGCTGCTCATGAACGGACCCTTCGCCGTCATCATCGGCCAGACGGGGAGGATGATAGGCCTCACGGACAGGATCAGGCTGCGGCCGCTCACGGCTGCCACGCGGGGTGAGATGTTCTATCTCTCCTCGGAGGAAGCATCAATAAGACTCATCTCGCCGGAGCTTGACCGCGTCTGGACGCCCAACGGAGGAGAGCCGGTCATAGGCGAATTAAGTAATACGAGGGTTTTGCAATGAAATCATTCGTCTTTCCAGAGTTTCAGATCATCAGGGACGAAGAGAAGTGCGGCCAGTGCCGCGGCTGCGAGAGGCAGTGCGCCTTCGGCACGCATACCTATGATCCTGTTGCCGACCGCCTGGTCTCTGACGACTATAAATGCGTCGGATGCCAGAGATGTGTGATCTTCTGCCCCAAGAAGGCCATAGTGGTGCGGCCTTCACCCTCCTTCTACCGGCCCCATGCCTCCTGGTCCCGGGAAAAGCTGGAGGACCTCAAGAAGCAGGCAGAGACGGGTGGAGTCATCCTCACGGGAAGCGGCAGCGATAAGCCCTTCCGGGTCTACTGGGACCACATTGTGCTCAATGCCTCCCAGGTGACCAACCCGTCTATCGACCCGTTGCGAGAGCCAATGGAGTTGAGGACGTTCCTGGGAGCCAAGCCGGACCTGATGGACATCTCCGCAGAAAACGGCGATATTGAGATCAAAACAGAGATCGCCCCCAACCTCATGGTGGAGACGCCCATCCTCTTCTCGGCCATGTCCTACGGGGCCATCAGCTACAATGCCTTCCGGTCGCTGGCGACAGCCGCCTGCCGGTCCGGCACCTACTTCAATACTGGAGAGGGAGGCCTGCCCAGGGAGATGAGGGAGGAGTTCGGCAGGTGCGCCATAGTTCAGGTTGCCTCAGGGCGCTTCGGAATCGATGCCGAGTACCTCAACTGCGCCCAGGCGGTGGAGATCAAGGTGGGCCAGGGAGCCAAGCCGGGCATAGGCGGGCACCTGCCCGGAGAGAAGGTATCGCAGGCCGTGGCCGAGACACGCATGATTCCCGCCGGGACCGATGCCATCTCGCCTGCCCCGCATCACGACATCTACTCCATTGAGGACCTCTCCATGCTCATCACCGCACTCAAGGAGGCCACCAATTACGAAAAGCCCATATCGGTGAAGATCGCCGCCGTGCACAACTTTGCAGCCATAGCTTCAGGAATTGTGCGGGCTGGAGCGGATATCATAGCCATAGACGGCCTGCGGGGGGGAACGGGTGCAGCTCCCAAGGTCATCCGGGACAATGTGGGAATTCCCACTGAACTGGCCATATCATCCCTGGACCGGCGGCTGCGAAACGAGGGCATAAGAAACAGGTGCTCCATCATCGCAGCCGGCGGAATTCGCTGCAGCGCCGATGTCATAAAGGCCATAGCTCTGGGAGCGGATGCGGTCTACATCGGCTCGGCGGCCCTGATCGCCATGGGCTGCACCCTCTGCCAGAAGTGCTATACCGGCAAGTGCAACTGGGGAATATGCACCTCCGATCCGCGCCTCTCCGGGAGGCTCAGCGTGGAGATAGCTTCGCAGAGGCTGTCCAATCTCATATCCGCCTGGTCGCATGAGATAGCCGAGATGCTGGGCGGAATGGGCATCAACGCTCTGGAGAGCCTGCGCGGAAACCGTGACCACCTGCGGGGAGTGGGCCTGTATGAGTGGGAGCTGGACGTGCTGGGAATCAAGGGCGCTGGAGAGTAGGAGAAGCGGAGAGAAGGAAAAGGAGAGCCAAACGAAATAGAGCCTGGAGTGTGTTGGATGATGGCTACTGCTGCAATGGAAGTTGTGGAGATTGGGCGCTCTGATGTGGATGCGACAGAACTGCAGACCAGAGAGCTGAACGGCAGGCTGCGGGAGTTGCTCCTGTCCGGAGTGGAAAGCGTCCGCATCAGAAATGTCTGCGGCCAGAGGTACATCGGAACGCGCCTGTATACTCCCCAGCACCTGAAGATGAACATAGAGATCTTCGGCACGCCGGGCAATGACTTGGGCGCATTTCTTTACGGCCACAAGGTCACAGTGCACGGCAATGCCCAGGACGGCGTGGGAAACACCATGGACGCCGGTGAGATTGTGGTTCACGGTAGAGCAGGAGACGTGCTGGGATTTTCCATGCGGGGCGGGGAGATATATGTGCGGGAGGGCTGCGGCTACCGGACGGCTCTGCACATGAAGGAGTATGAGGAAAAGAAGCCTGTCCTTGTGGTGGGGGGCGTATCCCAGGACTTTTTGGGAGAGTACATGGCAGGAGGAGTGGTCATACTCCTCGATCTGAATAGCGAGGGCCATAAGGCCCACTTCATAGGAAACGGAATGCATGGCGGCGTGATATATCTGAGGGGCCGGGTACAGGCCGACCAGGTGGGACCCCAGGTGGACGTATCGCCTGTGGGCGACTCCGACCGTGTGATTTTGGAGCAGTATGTCTCCCGGTTCCTGGAGCGCTTCCCTGAGACGGAAAAGAGCAGAGAGGAGATCATGAGATCGGAATTTGTGAGGCTGTCGCCCCGGTCCAAGAGGCCCTACAGCGGCCTGTATGCCTACTGATCTTGTTTGAATTGCGAAAATAGGGATAATAGATGACACAAGTGCTTGTTCCAACGGTCTGCCCTTACTGCGGTGCAGGCTGCGGATTTTATCTGGTAGTGGATAAGGAGCGCGCCACTGGCATAGAGTTTATGCCGGAGCATCCCGCCAGCCAGGGGGCATTATGCTCCAAGGGAAATGCCGCCCTGGAGGTTCTCTACCATGCAGAGCGGCTCACAGCACCCCTGCGGAGGAAGGGAGAGGAGTGGGCCCGCATATCCTGGGAGGAGGCTCTGGACAGGGTAGCACGGGGCCTGGGCGATGCCATCAAAAAGCACGGCATAGAGAGCGTGGCCATACTCTCCTCCTCCAAGTGCACAAATGAAGAGAATTATCTCATAGAGAAGCTGGCGCGGCTGATGGGCACGCCCAATGTGGACAACTGCGCCCGGCTGTGCCATGCTCCTTCTGTGGTGGGGCTGAACAGGACACTGGGCGCTGCCGGCATGACCAATCCCATTCCCGATATCGCCAACTCCAAATGCATCTTCGTGATCGGCTCCAATCTGGCTGAGAACCACCCCATCATATCCCGCTGGATTCACAGGGCCAGGGACGCAGGAGCAGTGGTGATAGTAGCCGATCCGAGGCTGACGCACACTGCCTGGATGGCGGACATCCTTCTGCAACTGACGCCTGGAACTGACGTGGCCCTCCTAAACGGCATGGCCAATGTCATAATCAAGGAGGGGCTCATCGACCGGGATTATGTGGGCCGGCGCACATCCGGCTTCGAGGCCCTGGCGGAATCGGTCAAAGATTATACTCCGGAGAGGGTATCGGAGATCACAGGAATTGCCGCCGGCGACATCATCCGTGCGGCGCGGGCCTATGCAATCTCTCCCGCCTCGGCCATTCTCTACTCCATGGGCATCACCCAGCATATCACGGGAACAGACAATGTGCAGGCCATATCCAATCTGGCCCTGATCTGCGGGCACATGGGACGGCCCGGCACGGGTGTCATGCCCCTGCGCGGGCAGAACAATGTGCAGGGGGCCTGCGACATGGGCGCTCTGGCCGAGTTTTATCCCGGATACCGCAAGGCGGACGACCCTGAGACCATAAAATACTTCAAAAATGCCTGGGGAGAGGGAGCGGGAGCGAGCGGCACGGTCAGCCAGGGAAGCGCTGGCGGCATCGCCCTTCCCATGGGGCCGGGGCTCACCGCCACGGAGATGATCGAAGCTGCCGCCTCAGGCCGGATAAAGGCCATGTACATCATCGGCGAGGACCCGGCAAACTCCGATCCCAGCAGCAGGCACGTGCGAGAGGCTTTGCAGAGCCTCGACTTTCTGGCAGTGCAAGACATATTCATGACCGCCACGGCCCAACTGGCGGATGTGGTGCTGCCCGCGGCGGCCTGGGCGGAGAAGGATGGCTCCTACACCAACACCGAGCGGCGGGTGCAGTGGAGCCACAAGGCGATAGAGCCTCCGGGAGCGGCTTTATCCGACCGGGAGATTGTCTGCAAAGTGGCAGAAAGGATGGGACTGTCCCCGTCCTTCGACTATCCCGATGCGCCCTCTGTCCTGGCGGAGATCAATCGCGTTGTACCCCAGTATGGCGGAATAACAATGGAGAGGCTGGCAACAGGCAGGTCGGGGCTGATCTGGCCCTGCCCGAGCCCCGATCATCCGGGAACGCCCATACTGCACAGCGCGGGATTCAAGTTTGCAGAAGGCCGGGCCTCACTGGTGCCGGTGCCCTTTCGGCCGGCGGCGGAGGATGCGAGCTGGGAATACCCCATGATACTGACCACAGGCAGGGTGGCAGTGCACCACAATGCCGGTTCCATGACCAGGAGGAGTCCGTCTCTGATGGAACGGGAGCCGGAGCTGTATGTGGAGATCAATACTGCTGATGCAACGCGCCTCAGGGTAGCGGATGGGGATATGGTCGTGGTGAGCACGCCGCGGGGAGAGACCGAGGCCGCCGCCCGGCTGACGGACGGAGTGAAGAAAGGGGTGGCCTTCATGCCCTTCCACTTCCCGGGGACCAACATCCTGACAGCCGAGACCGTCGATCCCGAGGCCAGGATTCCTGAGTTCAAGGTATCGGCCTGCAAGATAGCGAGGAGGGAGTGAAATGCCAGTTTACATTGACATCAGCCGGTGCATAGGCTGCCGGTCCTGCGAGGTGGCCTGCAAGAGAGTGCACGGCGGCCACGGGCACATCAATGTGCATTTCGTGGGCAATCATGCATCTGTTCCTATATTCTGCCACCACTGCGAGGAGGCATTCTGCACCATGGTATGCTTCTCCGGGGCGCTGCATAAAGAGGGGGAGAAGACGGCCTTCGATGTCACCAAATGCACTGGCTGCGGCCTGTGCCGTCTGGCCTGCCCCTTCGGTGTGGTCTGGACGGACAAGATCGCCCACAAGTGCGACCTGTGCCAGGGGCACGACTCCCCGACATGCGTCACGACCTGCCCGGCCAATGCCCTGTCAACCGATTTCGAAGAGGCGTCCCGAAGAGCGAGGACGCGGGCGGCCATAATTGCTGCTCATGGAGGTAGAAGATGATCAGAGTTGATGCCGGCAAGTGCCTGGGCTGCCTGTCCTGCTCCACAGTCTGCCCCAGCCAGAACATTGTGCGCACTGAGACGGATAGGACAAGGAGCATTCACTGGAAGAGGTGCAAAGAGGAGTGCGACCTGTGCGTGGAGCTGTGCCCGGCAAAGGCCCTCACCCTGGTGGCCTTCGACGATTCAGTTCCAGAGCCGGATGTCTCATTCGACCTGGTGGCCTGCAAGATCTGCGGGTCGAGGTACGCGACGGAGCCCATGCTGCAGAGGATCGAGTCGACGCTCCCGGAGAAGGTGCAGAAGGATGCCACGGGCCTGGCATGGATACGGGTCTGCCCGGTATGCAGGAGGGACATCGAAGCGGAGAGGGCGACCAGCCAACTGGTGCTGGGGAGGAGCAGGAAGAGCGTTTGATCTGCTGGCAAAGAGGCTGGCAGACAAGTCTGCCTGAATCCCCATGATGGACTCTGTGGCCTTTC
>CAYQKI010000059.1:6962-13561 GCA_964418105.1 uncultured Methanotrichaceae archaeon
AAGAGGCTGGCAGACAAGTCTGCCTGAATCCCCATGATGGACTCTGTGGCCTTTCCCCAATTGATATCAGCTCATCCCTCCGCCGCCCGCTACCTCCTCTCCAGCAGCCGCCCCATCCCTCTCACCCAGGCCCTCCTCCTCTCTGAGAAGGTCCACAAGGCCCTGGTGGAGCATTCGGGCGGCTCTGCAACTTTCACAGGCTGCGACAGCCGGAGGAGGCCCCTGAAGGGCCACGGCCACGCCTACATCTTCTGCGAGTCCAACCCCGGCCAGGGGAGATGCAGCGGTGGAGAGATCACTCATGTGACAGTCTATTCCCGGAGTGGTTTTGGCCCGGAGGATGTGGCTGCTCTGCAGAGGCTGAGCCGTATCTACGGAGGAGACATCCCGGATGTCAGCCTCTCCCTGATGGCCCTG
The DNA here is from genome assembly GCA_964418105.1 of uncultured Methanotrichaceae archaeon. GTDB lineage: Archaea > Halobacteriota > Methanosarcinia > Methanotrichales > Methanotrichaceae > Methanothrix. The sequence goes on from CAYQKI010000059.1 coordinate 7,380, forward strand.
GGCCGGGCGGAAAGCCCCGGGCAGGCCGGCCTCGCACAGTGCCCGCTGCTGGCGTCCTCCCGGCGCTGGGTGTCGAAGCTGCCGTTTCTTCCCGCACGCCACCCCAAGTTCACCAGAGCGGGCAGGCCCAGGTGCGATGCTTCTGGACTGCAGATCGACGGCCCTGAGCACGAGCTGAGACGCCTCTTGAGGCTGGCCGGATTTCCTGAGCCGGTGGCAGTTGAGCCTGTGGCCGGGACAGAGCTCTGCGGCCGCGGCGCCGCGCCTCCGAACTGGGCCGAATGGAGCAGCTTCGTGAGGATCAGAAATGATCCGGAGTCTGCCTGGAGGGACAGCCGCTGCAAAGGAAGCTTCGGATTTCGCATCCTCTTTCCAGAGCAGGTAGAGGGGCCGCTGGCCCTGGGGTACGCCGCCCACCTGGGCATGGGCTCGTTTGTGCCGGAATGAAAGGATCCGATAAAACTCTCTGGTCTATGTCTGCAAATCGCTGGCGATGATACGGTCAAGAATAATTAGCGCATCGTGCGGACCGACAAGCCCTTCTACATTGATAGTCCCGGGAGCAATTTCCGGATCGCCGGAAAGCGTATGCCAGATATATTTGAGCTCTTCCGTGTGATCGTTGCCATCTGGAATCTGCTGGATCAAGCCTTTGGCTCTGGCCAGTGCCAGGAGCTGGCGCATCACATGTTCTGCATCTGATATCCTGTCAACCTCTTTTTGGATAATATTCGAGACCAAGCTGCCGCATTGACGGAGAGAAAAGGTTATGGCAGCTTCAACAATTTTTCGCTTGCTGGATCTGCCAAGGACTTCTATCCCGGGCGGTACAATCCCATTTTCCGCAGAGATAATTAAGCCCCGCAGAGTAGCGACTTCGCCCGTCTGCATGATGCGATTGCTTTCAAGGACTTTTTCGAGCTTTGCCAACCACATCTTTACCTTTTCATGGAAGAGAGGATCATGCCCTTCTTGCATGTCTACTAATCCTGAAATGCCGGCCATCATATTTTGAATCTCTTCGATGTTGACAATTCGTAGCATATTAGAATTACTCTATAACCAGACGATCTTTTTTGCCGTCATCCGCCTCAATAGTTGTCCATTCAAAGGATTCTTCTGAAATTTTTAGATGCAAATGTGTTACGACTTCGCTGGGGCCTGCCTCTCGAATTTCTGACGTGGTGACCAGCACATTCAAGCGCGTTGGTTGCTTGCGAATTTTGACATATTCAACTCGCAGGGTATCTTTGAGCGTCTCTTCGAATTCAGAACGCCTTTCGGATTCAATTGCTTCACCGATTGCTTTCACGGCATTTACTGTAAAATCCTGTGATATGTGATTCATATCGATTTCCATCTCAGAGGGCCTGGTAAGCGCAACAACCCTCTTATCGATGGTAGCCTTCAATTTTTTTTGCGCAGCAGCGCTCAACGCAATCCTCTCTTTAGCCAAGATTGAAGCAATTACTTCATCAAACACCCTGCGCATTTCTGCGATGGGTGGATTTCCGTGCTGTGGTTGATCGGGTCGCGTCTCCTCCAGATCCTTTACGACAACAGGAACATCTATTTCCACATCAGGCATACGAAAACGCGGAACAGGCATGTAACGCAGCAAAGGGTGGCTTGCGTAGAGTTCGGCCACCCTCACAGCTTCCAGATCCGCATGCATCCTTGCGAGAGTTATCTCAGACAAAAGATGCCCTAGATAGTCCCCAAGTTTCGGCATTTTTCTCTCAAGTCTAAATGATTAATCTCTATGCCATTGAAGCCGGTTTTGATGTTATTGCCCCTTCAAGTATTCCGAGCATCCTTTCCATGCCCGCAGGCATTTCATCCTGAACCGCCTTGACATGAATCGCCAGTGAATAGGTGCGATTAACCGAATTGCCTTCCTGAGTCGTGCGCTGGAATGAAGTCGATACTTTCAGCTTTGCCGATCCCCAGAGCCAACCGGCCTTTGCTTCAAGTGATGCGTTTACCTTAAGGTCGGTATTGGTTTTACGATATTCAACCGAATTGATTTTTGCATTGAAGTCGATAGTAACCATTTCAATGCGAATATACGGGATTGGCAGGATCGTCAGGATAGGAACTTTCAGCTCCTGTGTTTCATAAACCGCCGGAACAGCAGGGCTTGCCGGAATGGGCGGTGTCGCTGAGGGATTGGCCGGAACCGCCGGGACATAGGGACTCAATTCTTTGGGATATTTGAAGGAGACATAAATGGGATCTTCTGTAGATGTATCGCCTCCAGCTTCCTGCTCAGCACTTGGTTTTTTAAAGCCAACTTCTTTAATAAAGTTAACTGTTGACATCGCCGCCTGTGCCTGAGCATTTATTACAGCTACCAAGGGCCCACCTATCATCGATTCAAAATCTATGCTTGATAATTCTTGACCGGGAGTTGGCATTGTTTATATCCTCCATAAATATTAATGATATATTACTGCATCAAGAATTTATACTTATCCGTGCTAACTTATTCTAATCAAATATTAGTAAGCCAAGTAATTAAATATTATATATAAGAACTGCATATGTTCTATTAGCGGCTGCATCTATGATAAGAGCGCACAGAGAGAGCTGACAACTGAACAAACCGGGGATGGCCACATAAATAGCCAGGAGCCTGATTTTGATTCCATAGCGGCAAAGCTAGGGCGAAGGCCGCTGTCCTCCCCGGCCACTCTCCGGCCTAGCGCCAGATCCTGAGCTTGTTCAACAGCCGTCCCACCAATTTGTTCTTGGCTCTGCGCATGATCTTCTCAGGGTCGCCGGAAGCCAGAACCTCAATATCCCTGGCCGTCCGGCTGGCCTTGTAAAGGCTGTCGCTGCTGATGACGCTCTTGGTCTTCTTCCTGGCCATGGACTGACAATTGGAGAACTTATTTAAAACGCTTATTGCACTGCCCTAAATTGCCCTATGGATGAAATAGCGAAGAGCCCAAAAATTATCTTGGAGTTCTCCCTTACTTTAGCTTTTTCTGAAGCTTTTTGAGCTTCTTTTGGGCATCTTTGCTGCCCAGAGCAGCCTGCTTGGTAAGCTCTTCTGCCTTGGCCTTCTTCACTTTATTCAGCTTCTCCAGTTGCTTTTTACTCGTTGGCATTGTGTCACCTCTCTACACCTTTTGGCGGAATTCCTTTAAACTATCCCTTATTAAAGATATACCTTCATCATCTCGTGACCTTTAAATAATGCCTGGCGATCATACAGGCTGACAGAGTCGCGAATGCAGCCAGACCCATAAAAAAATTAAATCCCGGCGTCGCTTTAGTTTCTGGAAGCATATCTTCTGGTGCCTGAGAAGATTCGTTTATTGTCATCCATTGGACAATATCTCTTTTTATATTTTCATTTTTGGGAGGAATCTCCCCAAAGGAAGAGCAATTGCAAATGGCAACATTTCCGAAATTCAATAAAAGTATAATAAATAATATTTGAAGATGCCTCTTATTAATAAGGATTTTATATTGAGTCATATATCATACCACACAAATTGCTTTTTTTTCCCTGTTCACCGGGCATCATATCCAATTTCTCTATTATAATCTTTTTGCCAGGAGCCTATTGACTCGCCGCACTCAGTGTCTCCAGATACTTTTGTATCGCCCTCTTATAGCCCCTCTTCGCTGCCAGCCTCTCCATCTCCCTCATTACGCCGCTGCCGTACTGCATGGCCTTCTTCTCATGCCAGGCGATCTCGGCAGGCATATGCCTCTCTGCAACCAGACGCAGAGGCCATTTGCGAATGCCGTCTTTGATCAGCACCTCAACAGGGATGGCCCTGGCGGCGGCCACCACCTCCGCGTCCAGATAAGGCAGACAAAAGGCCGTGCCATGAAGAGCCGCAACCGCCCGGTCCCGGGCAATCTGGCGGGGCAGGTCCGAAAAATCCCTCTCCAGGTCGGCGGCCAGGTCTCTGCTCTGCAGATATCGCGAGTATCCGGCGAACAGCTCATCCGCCCCCTGCCCGGCTAAAATGCGGCGGTAGCCGTGCTCCGCCGCCCACTCCGAGACGAAGTATAAAGTCGCGGCGATGGAGGCGTTCACCGGGTCCTTGTCAGAAATGGCGGGCAGGACGCTCTTCAGAGCTTCTTCTATCCGGGGCGGATCGATCTGTACCCGGTTCAGAGAAAGGCCGAGAAGCTCTGCCGCCCGGCCGGCATGCCTCAGGTCATGCGATCCCGTCAGGCCCACGGCCACGCACTCCTTTCCCGCCAGGCAGGCGACGAGGGCCGAATCCACACCGCCGGAGAGCGCCACCGCTGCCCCATCGCTTCTCATCCGCACCGCCTTCCTGATGGCCTGCTCCAATTTCGATAGATCCGGTGGGTTCATTGGTCTTTTCAACTCCAAATTTGAGTGGGCAATTCCGATGAAAATGAACCTTGCCCCTGGAGAAAGTTTTATACTTTGGAGTATATGGAGGTCATCTGTGATGAGCATCGCCTGGCAGTGTCTGGAGAAGGTGAGGTCTGAGCGGCCGCTGGTGCACCACCTCACCAACTGGGTCACGATTTATGATTGCGCCAATATTGTAAAGGTATTCGGAGCCTCCCCGGTGATGGCCCATGCCCCGGAGGAGGCGGCGGAGATGGCAGCACTGGCATCCTCCCTGGTGCTGAATATAGGCACACTGACATCAGACTATGTAGCCTCCATGATCCTGGCGGCAAAGAGCGCCAACAAAAAGGGAATACCCGTGGTCCTGGATGTCTGCGGGGCGGGAGCCACACCTTTTCGCGATGAGAAATGCTTTGAAATCCTCGACTCATGCCGGGTTGATATCATAAAAGGAAACTCCTCCGAGATCGCCCGCATAGCCGGAGAGAGCGTCTCCACCAGAGGCGTGGATGCCTCGGCCGTTGATGCCGTTGGCAGGAGCCTGAGGGCTGTATCTGAAGGCCTGGCCTCTGAAAGAGACTGCACCGTGGTCGTCACCGGTCCTGAAGACATAGTGGCAGGCTCTGCATCCGGCAGGGGCAGCCGGACATATCTTGTCAGGAACGGCCACCCCATGATGGCCTGCATCGTGGGAACGGGCTGCATGGCCGCCTCGGTGATAGGGACATTTGCTGCCGTGGAGAAGGACTTCGCCCGTGCCGCGGCTTCAGGCCTCGTCTGCTATGAGGTCGCAGCCGAGATCGCCGCCCTGAAGGCTGGTGGGCCGGGCAGCTTCAAGGAGAGGCTCTTCGATGCCGTCTTCAACCTGGATGAACAGGCCTTGCAGAGTATGCAAAAGGTGGTAAAGCTGCCTGAAATCAATGCCGTGGTGAGTGGTGAGCCCTGTGAATGAGATTTGCGGATACTACTTCATAACCGATTCCGGGCTGAGCCGCGCCGGAAATATAAGCGACGTCTCCTCCGCACTAAGCTGCGGAGTCAAAGTTGTGCAGTATAGAAATAAAGATGCAGAAACCAGGCAGATGTTCGATGAGGCCCTGCTGCTGGGGCAGCTCTGCAGAGAGGGCGGCGCATCTTTCCTCATCAACGACCGGGTGGACATCGCCCTGGCGGCGGATGCCGACGGAGTCCACCTGGGCCAGTCGGATATGCCCTTTGCCGCTGCCAGGAGGCTCCTCGGCCCGGAGAAGATCATTGGCCTCACCGTCCACAGCCTGGCCGAAGCCCTGGAGGGCCAGGCCCTCGGAGCCGACTACCTGGGAGTCTCGCCCATATTTGCCACGGCCACCAAGCCCGACGCCGGAAAGCCGGCCGGCATAAGCCTGATCGAGCAGATTCGAGAGGAGGTGAGCCTGCCGCTCATAGCCATCGGGGGCATCAATCACTGCAACGCCCGCCAGGTCGTCGCCGCCGGCGCAGACGGCCTGTGCGCCATATCCTGTGTGGTGGCGAGCGATGACGCGGGAGGAGAGATGAGGTGGTTTCAGGATCTATTCAGAGATGGAGATGATTGACCTTTGATCTATCGGATTCAAATGGTATCCGGAATAACCTGACCCAATTTATAGGATATGGCATTTTGCATCGAGATCTCTTGATCAGCCAGATGCTGCAATTGTTGCCATTCATTGACGATCTCGTCCGGGCTTCGATCCATCATAAAGTCTATTGACAATTCCATGGTTTCAATCATGGATTCGTTGCATAGCTCTGTCAGCCTTCTGACATCTTTTTTATATCGTTCACAATCATATGATTCCTCAAAGAACCG
>CAYQKI010000060.1:0-13458 GCA_964418105.1 uncultured Methanotrichaceae archaeon
CTGAGGATGTATTATCATTTACTCCAAGAGCATTAGCTGCAAAAAATAAGCAGATCAATATTATCCAAATTGATTTCCGCAATTCCATAAAGTATCCTCCTATTTAAATAAATTTAACAATATTTAATAGAGATACGTCATATTTATTTATGTTATTAATACGTTTGTATCATAAATATTTTTTGCTTCATCACAAATAAGTGCTCTTGAGACAGATTATTGGACAAATTATCCGTCATCATGCGCGGTCTGCAAGTGCACTTTCGCCCCGCACCGCATACCTTTAGATACCTGGGCCTCCTACCATACCACCACCAATGCCCGCCGATCCTGTCGCCAAATGGGAGGAGTTCCTGCACACCCGCTACTGGGATGAGCTGCTGGAGCTTGCCGACTCCTACCCGGATGAGAGAAGCCTGAAGGTGAAGTTTTCGGACCTGGACCGCTACGACCCGGAGTTCGCAGAGGAGCTGCTGGAAGATCCTGAAAAGATACTGGAGGCGGCCCAGGCGGCTCTCCTGGAGCTGGACCTGCCCATGGACGTCTACCTGGATAAAGCCCATGTGCGCATTGTGGAGCTGCCCCGCCACTTCAAGACCCGCGAGCTTCGCTCCGACCACATCAACAAGCTGCTCGCCATCGACGGCCTGGTGAGGACGGCGACGGAGGTCCGCCCCAAGATCGTCTCTGCCGCCTTCCAGTGCGGCAGGTGCGGCTATACGTTCTTCAAAGAGCAGACCGGCAACAAATTCGAGGACCAGAACCTCAAGTGCATGAACCAGGCCTGCGACCGGGGCGGCCCCTTCAAGCTGCTGCTGGCCCAGTCCAAGTTCGTGGACGCCCAGAAGATCCGGGTGCAGGAGTCTCCGGAGGACCTGCGGGGCGGCGAGCAGCCACAGACACTCGACGTGGAGCTGGAGGACGACCTGGCAGGCAGGATCTTTCCCGGAGACCGGGTGATCGTCAACGGCATTCTCAAGTCCTACCAGCGCTCCTCTCCCCAGCAGGGCAAGAGCACCTACTTCGACCTCTTCCACCGGGGCGTATCCGTGGAGATGAAGGAGCAGGAGTTCGAGGAGGTTGAGATCGACCCGGAGGAGGAGAAGCTGATACTGGAGATGTCCTGCGACCCGGAGATCTACGATAAAGTGAGGGGCTCCATCGCCCCCTCCATCTACGGCTATGACGACGTAAAGGAGGCCCTGGGGCTGCAACTGGTCTCGGGCTTCGAAAAGCACCTGCCCGACGGGGCGAGGATCAGGGGAGACATCCACATACTGCTGGTGGGAGACCCCGGCATAGCCAAGTCGCAACTGCTGCGCTACATGACCAAGATCTCGCCCCGCGGCATATACACCTCCGGCAAGAGCTCGACCTCCGCCGGCCTCACCGCCACGGCGGTCAAGGACGAGCTGGGGGACGGGCGCTGGACCATCGAGGCCGGAGCCCTGGTGCTGGCGGACAAGGGCATCGCCGCCATAGACGAGATGGACAAGATGAACAATGAGGACAAGAGCGCCCTGCATGAGGCCATGGAGCAGCAGAGCTATCATCCCTCCACGGAGATTCAGCTCTCCGATGGCAGAAAGATGCGCATAGGCGAGCTTGTGGACCGGCTGATGGCCGAAAGGGCTGGGGAGATTATCGCAGGAAAGGACTGCGAGATCCTGCCCATAGCCGATGATATCAAGATAAATAGCACCGACATGAGCGGCATCTTCGACGCAAAGTTGGACAGGGTCAGCAGGCACGTGGCGCCAGATCATTTTATTAAAATAAAGTATTCCAACGGGCGCGAGTTAATCGTCACTCCTGAGCACCCGGTGTACATCGCGAAAGATGGAATAGCATGCGTGGCTGCACGAGATGTCAAAGTTGGAGACCTAGCACCTGCTCCAAGGCGTCTTCCCACATATGATAACTTTATAGATCTCCACCAAATCAACAAGCAGCATCCAGGGGAAAAGCTGCTCATTTTTCCTCAAAGAATCAATGCAAGCCTATCAAAAGTCTTGGGGTATCTCCTTGCAGAAGGCCATTTTTATAAAGGCTCCAGTCATGAGATCGGTTTTACGAACAAGAATGAGGCCTTGCTTGAGGAAATGTCAAGCCTCATGAGAGAGTCTTTTTCCATTGATGCATCCAGGAATAAAAGAAGCGATGGCGTCGTTACTTTGAGATTTATATCTACTCACCTGTACAGATGGTTTGAGGCAAATTTCTCAGATATGATGAAAAAAGGAAGAGAAAAAAGGATTCCTAATGCTATTTTTAGCAGTTCAGAGGAAAATATTGTATCATTTTTATTGGCAGCTTTCTTAGGTGACGGATGCATCCACTCGACATCTGTCGCTTATTCAACTGCGTCATCAGGACTGGCGGAGGATTATCAAGACCTGCTGCTTCGGCTTGGCATATCTTCAAGGATTTCCATAGATCGAGGGGCAAATGCATTTAAAGTCTGCATAATGGGAGATTCGCATAGAAGATTCGAGCAGCTTTTCTCAAATTCAATACATGAAAAATTGGAAAGAATCAGGTTAGTTACTTCCACCTGCGATAGGTCCATTCGACATCATGACGTTCTCCCATCCGAGACAGCCCGTTCGATAATCCAGATGAAAAAGTCTCTGGGATTAACCAATGATGGACGCTTTAATGAGCATTTACAGAACGGATACGGCTTGACCATCAACACTGTAGCAGAAAATGCTGAAATATTAAGGAACAGATATCAGCAAGTCTTGACCTTATTAAAAGAAGATCTACCACTGCCGGAAATGAGAGTTGCTCTGGGATGGTCACAGAATTATATGGCAACCGTAACCGGAGCTACAAGAAGCAATATCGATTACTATGAGCAAGGCGGCTATGACGAATCAAGAAGAACTGAAATCTCGAGAAATATTCTCCAAAAAGTCCATGCTCATATTGGAGAAGCCGGATCAAGAATTTTTGCTCTTGAGAAAAAAATTTCTTCTAATATCAGATATTTAAGAGTTGTGGATGTAAGTATTATTCCAAATCAGGGAAAATACTTCGCTAATTTTGTTTACGACATCACAATCGAGCCCAGCCACACCTTCATCTCCCAAGGCCTTGTCCTGCACAATACCATTAGCGTCGCCAAGGCAGGCGTCATGGCCACCCTCAAGTCCCGCTGCTCGCTTCTCGCCGCCGCCAACCCCAAACTGGGCCGCTTCGACAAGTACGAGCCCATCGCCCCCCAGATCAACCTCACCCCGGCCCTCATGTCCCGTTTCGACCTGATATTCGTGCTGACCGACGACCCGGACTCGAAGAGAGACTCGGCCATCGCCCAGCACATACTGAAGAGCAACTACGCCGGGGAGCTTGCCACCCAGATAGAATGGAACCCGGAGATCACCCAGGAGGACATAGACAACGCCCTGGTGGTGATCAAGCCAGCCATAGACCCGGAGCTGCTGAGAAAGTATGTGGCCTATGCCAGAAAGAACATCTTCCCCACTCTCACCGACGAGGCCAAGGAGTACTTCCTCAATTACTATGTCAGCCTGAGGACCCAGGGACAGGACAGCAACAAGCCCGTGCCCGTCACCGCCCGGCAACTGGAGGCGCTCATCCGTTTGGGCGAAGCCAGCGCCCGGCTGCGCCTCTCCCCCAAGGTGACACTGGAGGACGCCCGGCGCGTGGTCAAGATCCTGGAGGCCTGCCTGCGCAAGGTGGGCGTCGACCCGGAGACGGGCTTTTTGGATGCCGACATCATCGCCTCAGGCACCACCAAGAGCACCAGGGACAGGACCAAATCGGTGATGGACATCATCCGCGATGTCAGCCGCGAGCAACAGGGCCCCGCCTCCAGGGAGGCCGTCTTAGACCGGGCGGAGGAGCTGGGCATAGAAAGATCTAAAGCAGAAGAGATCATCGACCGCATGAGAAGAGACGGAGACGTATTCGAGCCCCGGCCGGGCATGCTCAAGCTGCCCTAGCCGGAGTAATTCATTTTGATTGCTATGAACGAGATGGATGAAGGATTGAAGGCAAAGGCACCAGAGAGCGACAGTGAAGATGCCAGAGATGCGGCTGACCGGGATGAAGTCCAGCATATGTACATGAAGAGCTATCAGCATGGCTCAGATGTGCTGGTTGCCGTCTGCGACTGCGCCGTCCTGGGAAAGGAATTTGCAGAAGGGCATCTGAAGATCGATGTCAGCCCGGACTTCTTCGGCGATGAGAAGGCCACCCATGCCCAGGTTGAGAAGGCCCTGGCCGGGGCGACCATGGCCAACTTCGTTGGCTGCAAGACGGTTGAGCATGCCATCTCCCTGGGCTATGTGGAGAGGGACAATGTCCTGTCCATCCAGGGCGTGCTATACGCCCAGATGGTCAGAATGTAAGAGTTAAAGGTGAGAATGAAATACGTTAACGAAGGTTCGATCTGATGCAGGCCGTCTGCCCCAGATGCGGCATGCCCTCGGAAGGGGGGATGTGCAAGAGCTGTACACGGGATACCACACAGATGTTCAGTTGCCCGGATCAGGTGGAGGTGGTGATCTGCTCAGTCTGCGGCTCGCAGCAGGTGAAGGGCAAGTGGCTCCTGCCGGAGGACAGCAACATAGAGGAGATAGCTGCCTCAGCAGCCGCCGATGCGGTTTGGCTGCACAGGGACCTGGCCGGGGCTGACATTGGCATCGACCTGAAAAAAGTGGGTGCCACCCGCTACCGGGCACTGGTCGATATCTCCGGTAGCTTCCAGGGCCGGCCGGTATCCGAGCAATGCCAGACCTCCCTGAGGATCAAAATGGTGGCCTGCGACCGCTGCAGCAGAATCGCAGGAAAGTACTTCGAGTCCACTGTGCAACTGCGGGGAAATGCCGTCCGCTCCATATCGGCACGGGAGATGGAGGAGTGCAAGAAGATGGCCAGGGACATGGCCGACGCCGGCTACCGGGGCGGTGAGATGCTCTCCTTCATCCAGGAGATGAAAGAGGTTAAAGGCGGCCTGGACATCATCCTGGGCTCAACCCAACTGGGCAGGCGCATGGCCAGGGCATTTCAGGAGCGCTTCGGGGGAAAGCTGCTGGAGACGGCCAAACTGGTGGGCAAAAAGGACAACCGGGATGTATTCCGCTCCACACTGCTGGTCAGATTCCCCAGGCTTTCCCGCGGCGACATTGTCTCCTTCCGGGGATCGCTCTATTATGTCTCCGGATTTGACGGCAAGACCACACTCATCACCTCCCTGCGGGAGGGGCGGCGCTCCTCCATGAACGAGGAGAGCTCTGAGAGCGTGCCCGTCCTGGGCAACAGAGCTGATGCGGCTGCAGCAACTGTAATATCAGCAGACGAGGATGTGCTGGAGATCATGGACCCGGAGACATTTCGTTCCTCTCTCGCGGCCCGTCCCAGAGATCTGAGCGTACAGCCAGGAGAGGAGGTAATGGTTGTAAGAACAGCAGACGGGTTTGTAGTATTGTAAAAATTTGTATATGTCTTGAAAAAGTTAGAGCGGGAGGGGGCCACCACAAAGTTCTTAAACTAGTTTCATACAATTTTAAACGGTAGAAGCAGAATTACAGCTTCCCAATCACATAATAATTAAGCCCTTAATTGGTCCCCATGATAGCAATTCAGGGCGATGAAATAGTTGGATGAAACTCATATTCACCATCATTCACAGTTCACTGCCTGCCCAAAAGGGAGCATGGCCGAAATTCCAGAAAGGGTCGCGAACTGGCCTGCCCAGGCCAGAGTTAGCTTTGGCTCTTTGGCGATGGGTGTGACTTTTATTTAACTATTTTAAAATAAGAGGTGTCTTATATGCAAAATGTTGATACAACTAAATATGTTATTTATGCGGATATAACAGCCGAGGGGATAGTGGAGCGGCCGGACGTGGTCGGAGCCATATTCGGCCAGACCGAGGGCCTCCTGGGCTCTGACCTGGATCTGCGGGATCTTCAAAAAACAGGAAGACTTGGCAGAATTGACGTCCAGATCACATCCACCGGCGGAAAATCGAGCGGCACCATCTCCATTCCCTCCAGCTTCGACAAGGTGGAGACAGCCATCTTGGCGGCAGCTTTAGAGACCATAGACCGGGTCGGCCCCTGCATTGCCAGAATCGCTGTAAACCGCATTGAAGATGTGCGCGCCTCCAAGAGGAAGTACGTCATCGAAAGGGCCAAACGCATCTTGGTGGAGATGTTCGATGAGAACATCCTGGAGACTGAGGAGATCACTGAGGAGATCAAGCAGTCGGTGCGGGTGGAGGAGATAACCCACCTGGGCAAAGACAGCCTGCCTGCCGGACCCAATGTCCTGGACTCCGATGCCATCCTGGTTGTGGAAGGCCGGGCGGATGTGCTCAACCTGCTCAAGTACGGCATCAAGAACGCCGTTGCTGTGGGCGGAACCAATGTGCCGCCCACCATCCCCGATCTCTGCGCCAAGAAGGTAGTGACGGCATTTACCGACGGCGACCGGGGCGGAGAGCTGATTATCAAGGAGCTTCTCCAGGTGGCGGACATCGACTTCGTGGCCAGGGCTCCGGAGGGCAAATCGGTTGAGGACATGACCCAGAAGGAGATCGTCCGGGCACTGCGCCAGAAGATCCCCGTGGAGCAGGTGCTCGACCAGTACAAGATAAAGAACCAGCCCAAGAAGAGGCGCGAGATCACCACCAAGAGAAAGAGCCTCATCCGGGAGAAGCCCTTCTGCGTGAGAAACATCGCCGAAAGGGCGGAGGCCATCGCCCCACGCCGGGTGGTGCCCCGCGAGGTCCAGCCCAAAGCCGTGCAGATTGTGCAGGAGGTGGCGGCTGCCGCGCCCCCTGCGCCCCAGCCTGTCCCGGAACCGCAGCCCGAGCCGGAGAGAGAGTGGTTCAGGCATCACGTGGATGAGCTGGACGGGACCCTCTCCGCCCGGATAATGGACAGGAACCAGAATGTACTGAAGGAGGTCGCCGTCAGGGACCTGGCCAGAGAGCTGAAAGAAGGCAACGGGGACGCCAACGGTGTGATCTTCGATGGAGTGGTGACTCAGCGCATCCTGGACATCGCCGCCGAGAAGGGGCTGGAGTATCTCATAGGCGCCAAGATGGGAAATATCGCCAAGAGCCCATCGTGCGTCAAAGTTCTCACCAAAGAGGCGTAGATATTTGCGCCTCTTTCCCTTTAACTATTTGCTCAATCTCTTCTCTGAGTTTTTATTATTTATAAGAGGTTTCATTCAATGGAGTTCAAACAGTGCATTGTGATCAGAGAGGATCTGAAGCTGTCCCCTGGAAAGCTGGCAGTGCAGGTGGCTCATGCCGCAGTCATGGCCGTGGAAAGGGCGGAGAAGATGGACAGATCCACTGTATCGGAATGGAAGGCAGAGGGCCAGAAGAAGGTCGTTCTGAAGGTGCCGGGAGTTGCTGAACTCTTCCGGCTGCGAGAGGAGGCGGAGAGGGCGGGAATAGCCAGTGCCATAGTCGCCGATGCCGGGCTTACGGAAATTCCCGCCGGCACCATAACTGCACTGGGCCTTGGCCCGGCTCACGGCAAGCTCATGGATAAATTGACAGGCAAGCTCAAGCTGCTCTGAGGAAAGATATGATTGCCGCAAACGACCTTGACAGATCCGTAGGCATGGAGTACTATGTTACCGACTCACCTGGCTGCGCAGGAGCCATCAAGGGCTCTGCCAGCGACTTCACAGTCTCCGAGGTATTCCAGGACTTCTCCTACGAGGGCGGGAGATATCTGGTCCTGGAGATTGAGAAGACCAACTGGGATACCCACCGCCTCATCCGGGAGATGGCCCGGCAGCTCAAGATCAGCCAGAAGAGGTTCGCCTGGGCCGGAACCAAGGACAAGAGGGCTGTCACCAGCCAGAGGATCAGCATTATGAACCTGGATGATCAGGCCCTGGCCGGCCTCTCCCTGCCAGACCTGAAGATAAAGGTCCTGGGCAGGACCAACCGGGCGGTGGGGCTGGGGGATTTGCTCGGCAATCGATTCAAGATCGTAATCAGGGATATCTCCTGCCCGGACCCGGCGGGCCGGCTGTCGCAAATCTCAGAGCAGATCAGCAGTTGTAGGGGCGTTCCCAACTACTTCGGCCTGCAGAGGTTCGGGGAGAAGAGGCCGGTCACCCACCTGGTGGGCGAGTCCCTGGCAAAGGGCAGGATCGAAGAGGCGGTCTTCATCTACCTGGCCCTGCCCTTTCCCGCCGAGCTGGAAGAGACGAGACTGGCCAGGGAGAGGCTCTGGGAGGAGAGGGACATTCGAGAGGCCCTGAAATATTTTCCCCAATACCTGAACTTCGAGCTGGCCGTGATGAACTACCTGGTCGAGCATCCGGGAGAATATGCCAAAAGCTTCGATGTTCTATCTCAAAACCTCAAGCGCCTCTTTGTGCATGCCTATCAATCCTATATCTTCAATAAGATACTCAGCCGCCGCCTGGCCGACGGCCTGCCACTGCATGAGGCGGTGGAGGGTGATGTGGTCTGCTTCTCCAAAGATGGCCGCCCAGATATGAGCAGGCTGCAGAATGCCGACGGGGAGAGCCTGGCAGCCGTCAACCGGCTGGCAGAGAGGGGCAGAGCTTATGTCACCCTGCCGCTCATCGGATATGACACCGCTCTGGCCGAATCCTGTGGGCAGCAGGGAAGTATTGAGAGGAAGGTCATGAAAGACGAGGGCGTAACGCCAGAGAGCTTCCTGGTGCCGGAAAATACCGATCTCGGCTCTCCGGGGACGAGAAGAGCGGCCCTCTGTCATGTCGAGCCGCAGATCTCGGTTGAGGCGGACAGGGCAACGCTGCAGTTTCTTCTGCCCAAGGGAAGCTATGCCACAGTGGTGCTCAGGGAATATATGAAGATATGATGATTTATGCGGGGGATGACAAATGCAACTTGAATTAGAGGATCCTTACGTTGTGGTCTACAAGCAAATTCATGCCGTGGTGGACGATGATGCGAGCCGGGTGGAGCTGTTGGAGCGCTCCAATTGCTACGGAGGATCGGCCTGGGCCAGATACCATTACTCTAACGGGCCGCTGGTAAAGAGCTCTCGCGTCCTGGGGGAGTGGTTCCGCTACCAGATCGCTCCCGGAAAGGCCGATTTGGACCTGGTATCATCCAAGCGGTCTGCGGGAATTGAATCAGTGGCTGTGAACGGCTCAGAGGTCGCCGTCACATATGCGGGCCTGGGCGGAGGAGGTGTGGGCGCTACACTCTCCCGGGCCAAAGCCGAGGATGTGCTGCGCTATGATGTGACCGAGTGCGGTGGAGGGCGGATTGCCCGGGGGACCATAGTGCTGCCCAGGAGGGAGAGGATGATCATAGGAGTCGATGACACCGACTCCAAGACGGAGGGGGCCACCTGGACACTCATTCACAACATAGC
Source organism: uncultured Methanotrichaceae archaeon (assembly GCA_964418105.1). Classification (GTDB taxonomy): domain Archaea; phylum Halobacteriota; class Methanosarcinia; order Methanotrichales; family Methanotrichaceae; genus Methanothrix. The sequence goes on from CAYQKI010000060.1 coordinate 9,378, forward strand.
CTCTAAAGTTGACCGGCCCAGTGCACGCTATATATCTCACTCTCTGGTGCAGCTCTTCCCCGTGCCGACCAAGACCCAGAACTGCGTGGCCACTGTGGTGGAGTTTGCCTGTCTGCCGGGGCAGGGTGAGGCCATGCTATCCGAATTCAAGGCGCTGCTCAGGAAGTACTCCGTGTCCTCAGAGACCGGAATGGCTGTCTTTCGGGACTATGACCCGTCCTCGCTTTTGCCCTTCGGGGAGAGGTGCCGAAGGGAGAGGGTGGCATTTGAGGATGCCCTGGATGCGGCCCGCGAGAACGGGGTGCAGATTCTCATGAAAGGCCAGGGGCTGATCGGAGCTGTTGCTGCTCTGCCCTTCTGCTCCCAGCCTGATAAATCTGTGGTGCCGGGAATTTAATGGCGGAGAGCGGCTTAGAGGCGGCGGTCCTGGCGGCCCGGGACGGTGGGGCGGCAGTGCTGACATACGTTCCCGGCTATCCCGTGACGGCACTGGGGCAGGCTCTGCAGGCAGAGATTGCCGTCAACGAAAAGGTGGCCCTGGAGATCGCCCTGGGAGCCTCGGCCACAGGACTGCGCTCCATGGTGGCAGTCAAGCAGGTGGGAATGAATGTGCTGCTCGACCCTCTGGTCATATCGGCCACACACAGCATCGGCGCGGGGCTGGTGGTGATAGCCGGAGACGACCTGGGGCCCAAGGGCTCGCAGACGGAGATGGACAGCCGCCGGTTCGGGCCGCTGGCGAAGCTGCCTGTAATCGATCCCAGCAGCCCGGCCGCTCTGCATGCCGCCATTTTGGAGGCATTCTCTCTCTCCGAGTGGCTGAGGATCCCGGTGATAGTGAGGGTGACGGCACAACTCCTGGCCATGCGGGGGCCGGCCATCCAGCCCCGGCCCGGCAAAGCCGCCGGCCAGCTCTTCGAGAGGCAGATCTGGGATCTGACGGCTAAAGGCAGACAGCAGAGGCACCAGGACAGGATCATGTCCTTCGCAGAGGAGTCATCCGAGTCATCGGTGCTCAACCGCCTGGAGATATCGGGAGATGTGGGCATCATTGCCAGCGGCCGGGCCGCCTCTCTGGCGGAGGGGCTGGGGGTTTCGCTGCTCACTGCAGGATACGCTTATCCCCTGCCGGACAAGCTCATCTCCCGGTTCATAGAGGGTCACAGGCTGGTGCTCGTTGCCGAGGAGCCGGAGCCGTTCATCGAATACCATCTCGCCATGAGCCCCAGGGTCCGGGGAAAGCTGACGGGGCACCTCTCCTTCGGGCTGCTCTCAAGGGAGGAGATCATCCGGGCGCTGCAGCAGTTGGAGGAGAGGCCGCCAAAGAGGCCGCTGGTCTACGAGAGCGTGGCCGAAAGGGGATACGAGGGAGAATGCGAAGGCTGCCCCTTTGCCACCCTCTTTTCGGCTCTGGGGAAGATCGACGTGCCTGTGGCCGGGGACGCCGGCTGCGCCATCCGGGCCACGCGCCAGCCCTTTTCATCGGTGGACGTGGTCTATGGCCTGGGATCGGCCACCGCTGTCGCCTCCGGCTTTGCCGGCAAAGGCATAGCCCTGCTGGGCGACTTCGCCCTGGCCCACTCCGGAATGCAGGGGCTGATCAATGCCGTCTGGCAGAAGAAGGACCTGTTGGCGGTGGTCATCAATAACGGCGAGGCGGCCATGACCGGAGGCCAGCCGGCCCCCGACCTCACCGCGTTGCTCGAGGCGCTGCTGCCCGTACGCCGCCTGAGGCTGCCTGCGCCCGTCGATGAGGTGGAGGCTCTGATCAGAGAGGAGATGAGAAGGCCCGGGCCGAGAGCGGTGGTGGCGGAGGGCAGGTGCACGGGGAAGAGAAAAGGATGAGAGGCAGGACAGAGATCAGCCGGCATGGATTTCAGTGAGCGGCAAGCCAAGCTCTGAGATCGGGGGCTGGCAGCGGATCCACCACCCCCCGACCGCCCCCGAGCCCTGAATCCACCTAAAGCCCGGGCTTGAAGCTGCGCGGCTCTTCCACCACCTCAAGGGTGGCGATGGCGTGTTTGAAGACCAGCAACTCCCCCTTTGCCGTCGTAAGGAGGATCTCATAGGAGTTGAACCCCTCAATGGTTCCGGTGACCGGCTGGCCTCCGGAGACCAGGCGTATAACTACCTTCTTGCCCTTGTATTTGGGAATAAATTGCGGCAATGATTGCTTTACAGTAGGCTTTTCATCTTCAGGCATTTAAATCCATCATAGTTATGCTGCCTCGGCTTATTAATCTGCCCCTTCCTCTACTTGTGCCTCTGGATCTAATCTCATCCAGGTATTCAGGCTTTTCCAGATCCTCCAGCCTCTGGGGAAGGATATGGCGGCGATCGCTGGACCTCCAGATCTCAGGAGCCATGCTCTTGATCATGCTCAATAGGCCGGTGAGATCGGAACTTGACTCGTCTTCAATCAGCTTCATATTATGCACCCTGAATTCAGTTATACTGGATAGAATTTCGTATTAGAAGTTCTAATTAAAAAAGTTTTTTTTGTTTTTAGGAAGTATGGACGCCCTGGAGGATCGTGTGCCCCAAAAACATCTCAATCAAGCAGGGCAGATCCCAACAATGGTGAGAACGTTATTTCCCTCATCAGTCTCAGCAAATTCGCTGTCCGGATCCAGGGCCACTGTGATCTCATTGCTGCGGTTTCCCGCTGCCGCCCCGCTGGCGCTGACAAAGCCGATGCTCTCATGAACCGAGCCACCAGAGGCGGGCATGAGCACAGTCAGCTCGGCAACTGAAGTGGATTTGCCCAGACGGCTCTCCAGTATCCTCACCTTCACCGGCAGATAGCCGCTGGAGCCGGCGGGGCCAGCAGTCAGGGTGAGCTGGAAGGAGACGGAATTGCAGGTGGTGTTGGCTGCATCTGCCGCGATCAGCAGGTCCGAGGACGGCTCGCTATTGTAGGGCTCGGAGATCCTCAGAGACGAGCCTGACGCCTGCACTCTGCCGGCGGAGAAGGAGCTGTCGGTATCAGGGAGCTTGCTGCCCAGGAATGGGCTGTCGCGGTTCATCTGGCCGGCCACGAGAAGGGCTGAAGACAGAATGAGCACGATGCCGAGAAGTACTGAAATTTTGATTGGTATCATATTGAAGAGCGGATGGATAATGAAAATATAACGTTATTGGATCACGGCCTGGGTGGCGCGCGGTGAGCTATGTCTTCATCTATATTTCGAATCATATGCCAAATCATTAAGACCGGCGCAATACGGCCTACCGCACTACCTCATAATGCAGCCTCACCACATCGCCAGCCAATCGCTCCACCAACGCCAGCCGCAGGGAAATTGCCTCCCCCTGCCCGGTCGGGCTGCCCAGCGGGGCTATTTCCGCCACCCGGAATATGCTTCCCGGCGAGCTGCTGCCCACCAGGTAAGGGCAGAGCAGGACGCTCACTTCATCGACCAGCCCCAGGCGCAGCAACTGTCCGTTCAATGTGCCTCCCGCATCCACCCGCGTCACTCGCACGCCGTAATCTGAGGCCAGCCTCTCCAGGGCATTGCGCAGGTCGACGTGATCCTCACCGGCAATGATGCAGTGGATGTGCCGCTTCTCCAGATACTTCAGATACTCCGGCGGCGTCCGGCGCGAGCAGAGGGCAACGAAGTCGCGCCAGTAGGGCAGAGCCCTCAGATAGTGCCAGGTTCGAATCCGCCCCCGGCTATCGGGTATGACCAGGATGGGGCGGCTGTCTCCTGGATCGATCCGGGGCAGCAGGAAGGCGGACTCATCCTCCGGCGGAGCCTCATCTTCGGCGCTGAGAAACGTATCCGCTCCGGCTAAGGTGGCATCCTCGCCGAAGGATGCGGCCAGGCCGTAGTACTGCTGCAGGTCCACGGGAAAGCCCTCGATCCTTCCGTCCAGGCTGATGGCATTGTGGAGAATCACTCTTGGTAGCATCATGACACCTCATCGATAGTTGGATATTGCTCAGCGGCTATTATTTGGCTCTTCGCTATTTACTATGGCTAAACCGGAGTTATTCTGTCGTTGTGGTTGTTAGCTCTTGGCACGCACAAAGAAGGAGGCTCATTTCCTGCGAGGGTCACTGGATTTGATGACCGCA
>CAYQKI010000061.1:0-13243 GCA_964418105.1 uncultured Methanotrichaceae archaeon
TACATCTACGACCCGGCAAAGGGGGATCCTGATTCAGGAATAGCCCCCGGTATGCCCTTTGAATCTCTGCCCGATTCCTGGACCTGCCCGCAGTGCGGCGCATCCAAAGACGATTTTGAGAAGATGGATTGATGGAAAGGCGGCTGGGAATGGAGTGTGAACAATAATATGACGCTCTTTAGAGAGTTGCGACCCGGAGTCCTCAGCCTGGGGGCCATAGACTGGGATCGCAGGCTCTTTGATGCCCTGATACCTCTGCCCGATGGGACGAGCTATAACTCCTACCTCATCCGGGGCAGCGAAAAGACGGCGCTCATCGATGCCGTCGACGCCACAATGGCCGGCAGACTCCTGGAGAACCTGCGCCGCCAGGGCACGGAGAGGATCGACTATGTGATTGCCCAGCATGCCGAGCAGGATCACTCCGGAGGCCTGCCCATGCTCCTGCAGGCCTATCCAGAGGCAAAGGTCCTGGGGTCTGCCCGCTGCCTGGAGCTGCTCAGGGACTTCGGCCTGGCTGCAGCGGACAGGCAGCAGGAGGTCAAAGACGGGGAGACGCTGGACCTGGGCAATAAGAGCCTTCAGTTCATATCCGCGCCCTGGGTGCACTGGCCGGACACCATATTCACATTTCTCCCTGAGCAGAGAATACTGTTTACCTGCGACTTTTTGGGATCGCACCTGGCCACAAGCGACCTGTTTGCCGTGGACGAGTCCGCAGTTTACGCCTCTGCCAGGAGGTACTACGCCGAGATCATGATGCCCTTCCGCCAGCACATCAGAAGGCATCTGGACAGGATCGGAGAGCTGCAGGTGGAGGTCATCGCCCCCAGCCACGGCCCGGCCTACGACAGGCCCGCGTTTATATTAGACGCCTATCGCGACTGGTCGTCGGATGCGGTGAAGAATCAGGTGGTTCTTCCCTATGTCTCCATGCACGGCTCCACCCGGATCATGGTCGATCATCTCTCGGAGGCCCTCATCGCCAGGGGCGTGCGGGTTAAGCGCTTCGACCTGACGGGCACAGACAGCGGCAAACTGGCTGAGGCGCTGGTTGATGCCGCCACGGTGGTCATTGGAACCCCCACCATCCTGGGAGGGGCCCATCCCCTGGCCCTCTACGCCGCCCTCCTCGCCAATGCCCTGCGCCCCAAGGCCCGCTACGCCACCATCGTCGGCTCCTTCGGCTGGGGGGGCAAGATGCTGGAGCAGATCACCGAGGCCCTGCCCAACCTGAAGCTGCAGTTCCTCGATCCGGTGGTGGCCAAGGGCCTGCCCAAAGAGGGAGACCTCCTGGCCCTGGACCGGCTGGCGGATGAGATTGCAGCTTTTCATTCAAAGCTATGATAGGATGATTTGATAGACACATCTTTTTTGATCTACGTTCTGGTGCTGCTGGCCACGGGGATAGCCGTGGGCTTTGCCTGCGGCCTTCTGGGCATCGGCGGAGGCTTTCTCATGGTGCCGGTGCAGATCTGGGCGCTGGCCCAGCAGGGTGTCGACCCCACCCTGGCCACCAGGATTGCCTTCGGCACTTCTCTGGCCGTGGTCCTTCCCACAGCCCTCTCCGGCTGCCGCGGCCACTCCTGCCGGGGCGTCGTCCTCTGGAGGCCTGGCATCATCATGGGCCTCTCCGGACTCGCCGGAGGCTTTCTGGGCGGAAGCATCGCTTCCCATGCGCCGGGCGAGCTTCTGAAAATGCTCTTCGGTTCAGTGGTGCTGCTGGGTGCCCTGAGGATGCTCTTTGCCTCTGACATCCAGCCCCGACAGAGCCTGAAATCAGAAGAGAATTCGCAAGTACCGGAGCCCATTTTCCAGTATGTCCTCTGGGGTTTTGCAGTTGGAATCCTATCCGGCCTGACAGGCATCGGCGGAGGGGTAATTCTCGTACCGGTCATGGTGGTCGCCATGGGCTTCGGCATATTTCAGGCCATAGGCACTTCGTCGGTGGCCATCGCCTTCAACGCCCTGGGAGGCGTCTTCGCCTATGCCTACAACGGCTGGGGCGTGGCCGGGCTTCCCCCCTACTGCGCGGGCTACATCGACCTGCTGCAATTTGCCATCCTGGCTGGGGCGAGCATCTTCTCCGCCCAGTGGGGTGTGAGGGCCGCCCACCGGCTGCCGGCGGAGAGGCTGAAGCAGATCTTTGTGCTGCTCATGATCTACATCGGCCTGAAGATGACCGGGATCCTGGGATGGATAGGGCTGTAGCATGTGTAAAGAAAGCTGAGAAGTCATGGTGCAGAGTCTACAGCGTGCTGCAGAATGAGCATAATGTTTATGCTAAAGAAAGTCATGAACTTAGTTCAGAACAAGCTGCACTGGGCTATAACCGGGCACACTGCAGCCGAGATCATAGCAGGGCGGTCCGATGCCTTAAAATCAAACATGGGGCTTACAAGTTGGAAAGGAGCCTGTGTCCGTCAGTCGGACACCATCGTCGCCAAGAACTACCTCCTGGCAGACGAAATAGGAGAGCTCAACCGGCTGGTGACTATGTGGCTGGACTGGTCAGAGGATGAAGGACTGGCAGGAGAAGCTGGACTCCTTCCTGCGGTTCAACCAGCGGGCCATACTGGAGCACAGCGGCAAGATGTCCATGGAGGAGGCCAAGCGTCTGGCTATCGAAGTATTTTTTAATGAGACTGCCTTTGTATCCCAACAGCGAAAAGCATAATAAATTAATTTATGGTGAATTTTGAATGGAGTATGTTCTTACCCCCAGGTCGGAGATCGAGCGCCGGATAAAGGCATTGCAGTCCCGCATGGACGGGAAGGAGGAGGCGAGCAGCGGCAGCAAGGGCGGCATGGACGGGGCGCTGCTCTTTCACGCTGTAGACATCTGCTACTTCTGCGGCACAGCCCAGGACGGACTGGTCTACATTCCCCGGGATGGCGAGCCGGTGGTCATGATGAAGAGAAGCCTGGAGAGGGCCAGGCAGGAGTCGCCCCTCGAGGTCCGCCCGCTCAAGAACATGAGGAACCTGAAATCGGACCTGGGCATCCCAGCCGGGGCCACAGTGGGCCTGGAGATGGATGTTCTGCCCTGCAGCTTTTACTTCAAGGTGAATAAAGCCCTGGACAATGCCAGGTTTGTGGACGTGGCCGAGAGAATCAAGCACATCAGGTCCGTCAAATCTGATTTTGAGCTGGCTCTGATCAAGGAGGCGGCGCGCATCCTGGAGGCAGGCTTTAACTGCGTGCCGGACTCTCTGGAGGAGGGCATGAAGGAGGTGGACCTGATCTGCAGGATCGAGTCGGTGATGCGCTCCCTGGGCCACCAGGGCTCTCTGCGATTTCGTCGCTTCAACAGCATAGTCCCTCTGGGGCATGTGATGGCCGGCCCTGAAGCGGCCTTTCCCAGCTTTCTCGCCTCTCCCAGCGGGGGGCGGGGCACGTCCCTCATCTTTCCCCAGGGGGCAGGCTTTGCCAGTATCAGGAGAAATGAGCCGGTTTTCGTGGACTGCGTGGGGATCTACAACGGCTATATCGCTGATGCCACCCGCATCTTCTCCATAGGCAGGCTGGATCCGGATTTAGAGGACGCCTATCAAGCCGCCCGGCAGATCGAGGAGGCGGTGGCAAGCCAGATGGTCAGCGGCCGGACGGGCAGAGAGCTGTTTGAACTGTCCGAGGCGGAGGGAGCGAGGCTGGGATACGGAGATCGCCTGGGAGGCAGCAACGGCAATAAATGCGGCTTTGTCGGCCATGGTGTGGGGCTGGAGCTGGACGAATATCCGGTGATCGGGCCGTTGGATCACGCCCTGCAGAGCAACATGACCATTGCCATTGAGCCCAAGATCTTCTATCCCGATAGAGGTGTGGTGGGAATTGAGGATACCTTCCTGACCACTGCTGAGGGGGCGGTGAGCCTGACCAGGATGCCGCGGGATATCTGGCAGGTGTAACGGATTCCTCTTATTTTTCCTGCAAAGAGAAGTCTCTGATTTTCAGGAACCAGTAGCCTTCTCTGCACACCGGATCTCCTGCAGATACTACTATCTTCTTTTTGAATATCGGGCCGTTGCAGACGAAGGAGTGAAACTCGCCGTTCTCGCCGCAGGGATCAATGGATCCGCTGGCCTTTTCAAGATCCTTCAGGAACTGGCCGTCGATCCTCCTTCCCAGCCACTCTCTGCCCAGCAATCCCTCTTTGACGCTGACCACAATGACCTCGAATCCGGCTTTTATGATCTCACTTATGATCTCCCCAGAACTGCGTTTCCAGAGGGGCAGCAAAAGATCGATCTCCAGGTCACGGCAGATTCTCTCCACCAAAGGCCTGTGGGTCTGTATATGGCCGAAGACGGCAGCGTCTATCTTCCCGCCCCGGCTTTGCAGCTCCCTGACCGCCTTCTTGAACTCCGTCTCGTAGGAGTAAAAGTCCCTCTGCAAGAGGGGAAGGCCGATGGCAAGGGCCTGAGCGCGGATGAGGGCTGGATTCAATTCATGCGATCCTGTCCGGTTGAGGTTGGTGAAATGCAGCAGGTGCGCGATATTGTATCCGTCGTTCATGGCCTTATAGCAGGAGAGGCAGCCGTCCTTTCCTCCCGTCCAGGAGACGACGGCGTTATTGGGTGAGGTGGCGCTGGAGTTCATGGTGGATTGGCTGTAGGGGGTAATTGATCTAGGCTTCGGCTGCCGTAGACTGCCCAAGATTATATAAATTTTAGAATAACTGCAAAAAAACAGGCCATGCCTCCCGGCGGCGCTCCTGCAGACTCCTGGCCTCGCCTGCGGGCGTGAGAAGGAGGGGCACGCGCTCGTGTCAAAATATTTAAATAAATTCTAAGCGAATACAATATATCCATGCAAAAAATCATACCGCATCTATGGTTTGACAGAAATGCTAAAGAGGCCGCCGATTTCTACTGTTCTCTGTTTCAAGATTCAAAAGTAACGAACATTACTGCGCTTCACAACACGCCATCAGGTGATGCTGATATTGTGTCATTTGAGCTTTCCGGACAATCCTTCATGGCTATCAGCGCCGGGCCTCTGTTCAAGTTCAATCCTTCGGTTTCATTCTTTGTAAATTTTGATCGATCAAGGGACGAGAATGCAGGAGAGAGACTGGAACGATTATGGGAGAAATTAATAGCCGGTGGCGCGGCACTGATGCCCTTGCAGCAGTATCCGTTCAGCGATCGCTACGGTTGGGTGCAGGACAGGTATGGCCTATCGTGGCAGCTCATTCTTTCAAATACCCAAGGCGAAGAGCGGCCATTCCTTGTTCCATCCCTGCTGTTTGTGGGAAAGGTGAGCGGCAAGGCAGAGGAAGCATTCAATTTTTACCTGTCGGTCTTCAGAAATTCCAGACTGGGAAATGTGGCCCGTTACGGCAAGGGTCAGGAGCCGGACAGGGAGGGAACCGTAATGTATGGCGATTTTATGATCGAAGATCTGTGGTTTGCGGCCATGGATAGTGCTTACAAGCATGATTTTGGCTTCAATGAGGCCATTTCATTCATGGTCAATTGCGATACTCAGGAAGAGATCGACTACTATTGGGAGAGGCTTTCGGCGGTTCCAGAGGCCGAACAATGCGGCTGGCTCAAGGATAGGTTCGGCCTGTCCTGGCAGATTGTCCCGGCTGTGATGGACGGTATGATGAAAAACGGATCTCGTGAGCAGATAGATCGAGTGACTCAGGCTCTTTTGCCGATGAAGAAATTGGATATTGAGAAATTAAAAGAAGCATACATGAGAAAAAATTAAAAGGATTAAAGGAGGAGGATGCGCAAATGGCGAAGATGAATCCAGTGGTGCATTTTGAAATGCCTTATGAAAATTCCGAACGCCTGGTGAAGTTTTATGCCCAGGCTTTTGGATGGAGCATGCAAAAGCTGGGCAGGGATATGGGAGATTATGTCCTCGCTTCAACCACAGAGACCGACGAAAACAATATGATTAAAAGGCCGGGAGCGATCAATGGCGGTTTCTACCTCATGAATCCTAATTTGCCGGATCATTGCCCTTCGGTAGTAATCGCGGTGGATGACATCAAGGAAGCCATAAAAAAAGTTACCGATGCCGGCGGAAGAGTCCTTGGCGAACCTGTGGAGATTCTCGGAATCGGCCAATATGTTTCATTCACCGATACAGAGGGCAACCGAGCAAGCATACTGCAGCCCTTAATGAAATAGATAGTGCCGCCCAGTTGCAAAGGATTATATTGGAGGGAAGGACTTCAGCATTTATATGCCAGCAGCCGTCATGCTCAGCATGGCACTTTGCTGAGCAAAAATTGCCATAAGAAGAAGCAATTAATAGAGGGTTTTTTCAATGAATAAAGAAGAACTCCTGAAAACGCTGAATCCGAAGCAGCTCCTGTACACAAGGATGGATCTGCCTGATCCGAACAACGGCGAGTATCTCCTGGCCGTCTTTCACATTATCCCCGGAGGCGAGCTGAACATCATGCAGGCTGCGGCTGAGATCGCGGCCGAGAGCTCTACCGGCACCAATTTTCCCGTAAAAACCGAGACGCCCTTTTCAAGGGTGATGAACGCCCTCGTCTACAAGGTCGACATCGAGAAGAGCCTGATCTGGATTGCCTATCCCTGGCGCCTGTTCGACAGGAAGGGCAACGTCCAGAACATCATGACCTACATCGCCGGCAATGTCCTGGGCATGAAGGAGATCAAAGCGCTCAAGCTCCTGGACATATGGTTTCCCCCGTCCATGCTGGAGCAGTACGACGGCCCGAGCTATACACTCGACGACATGAGGAGCTACCTCGACGTCCACGACAGGCCGATACTGGGGACCATAATCAAGCCCAAGATGGGACTGACATCGTCGGAGTACGCCGAGGTCTGCTACGACTTCTGGGTGGGCGGCGGAGACTTCGTCAAGAACGACGAGCCCCAGGCCGACCAGGACTTCTGCCCTTACGACAAGATGGTCAGGTACGTCAAGATGGCCATGGACAAGGCGGTCAGGGAGACGGGGAGAAAGAAGGTCCACTCGTTCAATGTGTCATCAGCCGATTTCGACACCATGATCGAAAGGTGCGAGATGATCAGGTCGGCGGGCTTCGAGCCTGGCTCGTACGCTTTCCTCATCGACGGCATCACGGCCGGCTGGATGGCGGTGCAGACTCTGCGGCGCAGGTATCCGAACGTCTTTTTGCACTTCCATCGAGCGGGGCACGGCAGCTTCACCAGGCCGGAGAATCCCATCGGCTTTTCCGTGCTGGTGCTCTCCAAGTTGGCCAGGCTGGCCGGTGCCTCGGGGATCCACACCGGGACGGCAGGCGTCGGCAAGATGGCGGGCAGCCCCGAGGAGGACGTGACGGCGGCGAGGAACATCCTGAAGGTCGAGGGCAAGGGTCACTTCTTTTCCCAGCACTGGGGAAGGATCCCGCCCCAGGACGAGGATGCCATAAAGATGGTGGAGATGGACGACGCTCAACAGGTTGTCCTGGAGGACGACTCCTGGCGCGGCCTCAAGAAATGCTGCCCGATCATATCCGGAGGACTCAATCCAACGCTCCTCAAGCCCTTCATCGATGTCATGGGTGGAGTTGATTTCATCACAACCATGGGTGCCGGTTGCCACGCTCACCCCAGAGGAACACGTGCCGGCGCCATGGCCCTGGTGCAGGCATGTGATGCCTACAAGAAGGGGATGGAGATCGAGGACTACGCCAAAGATCACAGGGAGCTGGCCGAGGCGATCGAGTTCTTCAGCAAGAAGAAAAAGAGATGATCCTCTCATCCGGTATATGGCTCTTCGCTATGTCAGGTGGACAATTGGCTTGCAGCCACTGGCTAACGACGGTTTTCACCACAGAGGCACAGAGGACACAAAGCTAGCTTGTCGGAAACGACTCGGAGGAGAAAATTACATGCAAAAGATCATACCGCATTTGTGGTTTGATAGAAATGCTAAAAAGGCTGCAGATTTCTATTGCACTCTGTTTTCCAACTCAAAAGTAGCGAATCTGACCATGCTGCAGCCATTGATGAAATAGATCCGAAGAAGGCCGGTTGGAAGAGCTCGCCCTCTCGCCTCTCGCCCACGAGCGGGGGGGGCTCGCCTGCGCCCAATATTTTATGGCCTCTTTGATCTAATTCTCCTTCAGCGCTTTCCTTCCTAGATCCGTGAGATAAACCTTCGAGATGGCATTCGGTAGTGTCAAACTCGAAGGATACTCGCTTGTCATGATGTCCACATGCCCGGATCTCTTCAAGAGATGGAGACGATTCCCCAGTTCGGTTTCATCCAACTTGAGTACGGCATTGACTTTAACAGGACTTATAAAACGCTTAGGAGAGACTGCATTTATCGCCTCTAGGATCTTCAAATCGATATCGTCCATAAATTCCGCCACCTTGGGGACTCAACCTTCCCATAAGTCCATTGTCATATCATGGTAGTATTCAATCCTCTGGGGGACAAATTTTACGACCACGTACTCCGGGTTCTCAGGTTTCTGGAAATAGGGTTCAAGTTTCTTATCCCAATACTTCTTTTTCGTATCAAGATCTTCATGGACACTTCCTTTGCCTTGAATCCCCACAAATGGGTCGGTATAATTCTTTCCAGACCAGATAGAAAGTGCAACCGCAGGATTCTTATTGATCTGTACCACCTTGCGAGAACTCTTCGAAGTAGCTCCTATTAAGGTCAGATCGTCCAATCCCACCAAAGCCAAAAACCTCACGGCTGGCTTTCCTTCCTCATCCAAAGTAGCCAAGGCAGCCACATGCTCGCCACCCATGACCTTAAGAATGCCTTCCTTTATGGACATGATTAATAGTAATGGTATTTCTTATTGATATAATGTTGGATAAATCCCAACTATATGGGTTCTGTATGCTTTTTCGAGAGCTCCTGACCTAACATGGCATAATAGCATTTTTTATTTTCATAATATTTGTTTATTTGTGCTCACATAGCTCTGCATCGTCCCTATCATCCTCACCAATCATCCATATAGTCTTATATATTTTGGAGGCATCCAATTTAATATGTCTGATCTATCGTTAGAATCGGTATTTGGTGCAAATGCAGGAGTTGTCTGGAGATTTCTCAATAGTAATGGACCAACCAATATAGATGGGATAGTGAGAGCAACGAAATTGAGCAGAGACCTGGTCTTCGGTGCGTTAGGATGGCTTGGTCGCGAGAACAAGATCATCATGGAGAAAAAGGGTCGCGCAATGGTCTTCTCGCTGAGAGAATACGAAATCCAAAGCGAACCAGTTGCAGTCACAACAATCGAAGTTGCCACGCCGCGAAAGCAACCAATTCGTCGTAAATTCAAAGCCCCAAAGAAGACCAAGAAAGCTGGGGAGATCAAACCTCCTGCTAAGAATATCGAGAGTTCAGCAAAGCAAGCCGACAGGACAGAAGAGTTCCTGCTTCATTAGAATATTATCGAAAGGAGATATATATGAAAGCACTGGCCATAAACGGCAGCCCGCACATGGGTAATGGGAATACTGCGAAGATATTGAATCCCTTTCTGGAAGGGATGAAGGAAGCAGGCGCCAGCGTGGAGCTGTTCTACACTGCGAAGCTGAACATCGGGCCGTGCAATGGAGACATGATCTGCTGGTTTGTAAATCCCGGGATCTGCGGACAGAACGATGACATGAAAATGCTCCTCCCCAAGATCAAAGAGGCAGATATTCTCATTTGGGCCAGTCCGGTTTACTATTCAGCTATTACGGGACCGCTCAAGACCTTGATGGATAGACAACTGCCAGCCCACATAATGGGAGAGACAAAATCCAGGGTGCAGAAGGCAGTTCTGGTATCTACCTGCGATGACTGGGAGTTATCCATGTTCGATCCCCTTCTCATGCAGATGAAGGCCATCTACGATCACCCTGAAGCAGGCCACGAGTTTGCAGGCGCGCTACTGCGACCTATGGCAGGAGGCATGAAGGAAATGATCAAAGCGGGAGAGATGGGACTGATAGAAGGCGTCTTCCAGGCGGCGAGACAAGCCGGGCAGCAGCTCGTGAAAGAGGGCAGAATCTCTGAAGAGATACAGAAAGCAGTAAGCAGAGAACTGATGCCCAGAGATGCATATTACAGAGCTGCCCAGGAAATGATAGAGCAGATGAAGAAGTCGGCATAGCAGGTTATCGGATGGGCCGGCCGGGCATATTGATCTGGAGATCAGACAAACAGCAGAGGCTGGGAGACAGCGTAGCTAAGACCGTGGTTGTCAAGGCGTGAAAAATGATATGGTTGATTCACTGCATATCTGTCCCTCGTGGCTTGGACAGATCTTAGATAATCCGATCCGCAGGTTGATCCATAACCCAAAGGAGATCTTTGGCGGGTACATAGAGAGAGGCCAGACGGTCCTCGATATCGGATGCGGATCAGGGACGTTCACCATAGCCATGGCGAAGATGGTTGGCGAAAATGGAAAGGTCATTGCGGTGGATGTCCAGGATGAAATGCTCCTGTTGGTGAGAAAAAAAGCAGTGAAAGAAGGTATAGAATCTAGAATCATCACCCATAAAAGTGGACCAAACGGCATCGGTATAACAGATCGGGTGGATTTTGCCCTGGCATTCTATATGGTTCATGAAGTGCCAGATGCGCAAGCTTTTCTCAAGGAAATTGCAGGCCATCTTAAGCCCGGTGGCAAGCTATTGATCGTCGAGCCAAAGATCCATGTCTCTGCATCGTCATTCAATAATATGTTGGAGGCTGCCAGGCTGGCCGGACTGAAACCCATCTCGGAACCTGAGATACGATTCAGCCGAAGTATGTTGTTTCAATCCCCCTGAGCGGCCTCTCTGCTCCTTTTGCGTGACCATCTCCGGTTTGTTCAGTTGTTAGCCATCTCTGTGCTTGCTCTGTGTCCTTCTATGCTGGCATGAAAATGCCATCTTTGTGAGTTCCTTTGTGGTGAAAGTCCGTAGACCACTGGGCTGGACCTGGTGCAAACGTCTTCACCACAAAGGCACAAAGCCACAAAGACGCACAAAGAACGAAAAGCTCATTTTCATGTGCATGGGCGGCAAAAGGTCATGATCATTTCTCTGTGGTGAAAAACGTCGTTAGCCACTGGTTATAGACATTTTCCCGCGGACTGCCGCCATACAGGCATGAGAAGCGCTAACAGAACTACAGCCGGCGCATGCAAAATGATCGCGTCGCTGCATAGCGATGCCCGGCGGGCCGGGTCTGCGGGAGCGGCCTCGCGTGCGCGGGGAAAGGGGCGCACGCTCGACGGATGCGCATGTTTTTCGAGCATCTATTGAGAATGAGATACTTGTCCTGGCTGAGACTCACTGCGGAGCTGAAAGCCTAAACTGATAGGCTACGGCCAACCACAGAGACACAGAGCGCACAGAGACACAGAGCGCACAGAGACACAGAGCGCACAGAGGACTCACAGAGGCTATTGATGGCAAGATGCCCGTTCGATCAGAATTGCCGCCATCCCTTTTATTGGTCATCTCATCCCTGGGCTTCGATGGCCGCCAATTATTTGTGAAGTAATTGCTAAAGCTGCAACATATTGATTTTTTCCTCAATATGCTCTTCTTCGGAAGTTACACCTTCCCATTTTAGCGCCTTCAGCCACTTCTCATCTTCTTTGCTCAGGCAATTTTGGTACATTGGAGCAAGGGTGAGAAATATGCAGCTTCCTCCATCCCATGATTTATCTGAGCTTTGAGGCAAGAGGTTTCTCTTGCTTATGCCTTTGCTCGAATTGCATATTACGCAACACGCAACTAAATTATCAATGGTATCAAATCCGCCGTCATCTTCAGGTATAATGTGATCAACCGTCGCACCGAGACTCTTTAGTGGTTCAGTTCTCCAGTGAGCATCCCAATGCACTCTCCCCGGTTTGCGCAATTCAAGTAATTTAATTGCCTGTGCCAGATATAATCGGGCGCCGCAATAGCGACATGTAAAGCTATCACGAACCAGAACATGGGCCTTTGTGTTTATATTTGGCATAGACTTTGATCATATACGTTATGATATAATATCTCCGGCGTCTATTCAAATCATGGTCAAGTCTGCAAGCGTCATGCTCACGTGTTTTCGTCGCCTCAATTTTGACCGCCCTATTTAAAGAAACGATGATAGCAATCATAAGCTTGTCTAATCTGGCATTTTAGCCGCAGAGACGCAATCAATTGAGAATCAATATGTTTAAGTGCGGGGGATGGGACTTTCGCACGTCTTTACTAGTAATGACTGGCTCCATGATGCCCGGAATCAAAACCATGTTGGCCGATTAAATTCTTTTCTAGCAATGGCCATGCCCAGTACTTTTTGCATCTCCATATTCGGGAGCGATTCATTGATGATCTCTTAAAGGATCTCGCAATCTTCGGATTTGGTCGTATAGCATTAGTAGAATTGCAATACCATTAAGTGCATAAAAAATTGTGAGAAGCTTGGTAATGGGCCTTGTTGGTGATAGATCACCATAACCAATTGTGGCTAACGTAACAACTACAAAGTAAAGGGAATCTAGCCAACTCCATCCTTCAAGCCAATGATAAAGGAAAGTGCCAATCATGACGTGGGCTGCTGCATAAATAAAGATGGGACGAGCCATTGGGTCATGATATAAATCAAGAAAGAGAAATCGGTTCAATAAAGGAAACTTTGGTTTACTTTGTCCCATTTTATATACACCATATTTAATAGGTATGTTATGACTTTATAAGATATCTCCCTGTGCCTATAGTATTGGATTTGATTCCACCACAAGTTCCTTAGGCCAACCAAGAAAAAATAAAGATCTTTTGTTAGCAGAGCAGGTAGAAATGCTATCGAGTGTGAAGACCTCACAAGGGACTCTATTGGGTGGCAGCGAAGAAAAAAATCATAGAAAAATTCATGGAAGTTTGTCATATAGAAAGGGAGCATACGCCCCAGGATTGAGGGATACTGCATCACAAAGGATTACTCCCTCATTTTAAGGTACTTCGAAGGTCGCCTCCTCTATCGACACTAATCCTCATGCATGGGAACCGGTCCTCCAGTTTATTCGCGAAGTGAATATTATAGTTACACTATCTGGTTCGTTCTCAAAGTTCTTTCTTCCAATATGCATTGTACCAGAACTTGATGCCCTCTTCCCGTTATCTGCGGTCACTTGCTACACATCCACACTTTATTGCTTTAATGATGCTGATATTCTTCTGAGTCGATGACTAGAATCATGCACCACAAACAGCATTTTACGGCTCTTCGCTATTTTCTATGGGTGGCTGGGTAAGTCTTTATAGCAACTCCTACT
>CAYQKI010000062.1:0-13050 GCA_964418105.1 uncultured Methanotrichaceae archaeon
GCAGCCCCAATTTCTCCCCATGTCCCTGGCCGAGGGCAAAGAGCTGGGCATAGATCAGTTCGACGTGGTCCTCATCAGCGGTGACGCCTACGTGGACCATCCCAGCTTTGCGGCAGCGGTCATGGGCCGGGTGCTCTGGGATGCCGGCTATAGCGTGGGGATAGTCGCCCAGCCAAACTGGCGGCAGGCGGAGGACTTCCAGCGCCTGGGCCGCCCCCGCCTCTTCTTCGGCGTCTCCTCCGGTAACGTCGACTCCATGGTCAATAGCTTCACGGCCAGCCTCAAGAGGCGGAAGAGCGACGTCTACTCTCCGGGCGGAGCCCTCCTGCGCCCGGACAGGGCGGCCATTGTCTACGCCGACCGGGTGCACAGCCTCTTTCCCGGCGTTCCACTCATCCTGGGGGGGATCGAAGCCAGCCTGAGGCGCTTTGCCCATTACGACTACTGGTCGGACTCCGTCCGCCGCTCCATCCTGGCCGATGCCCCGGCGGATATGATCGTCTACGGCATGGGAGAGCGGCCCATCCGGGAGGTCGCCCGGCGGCTGGAGAGGGGAGAGAAGATTGGCGAGATCCGGGATGTTCCGGGCACAACTGTCAAGGAGCCGGTGGCCCTCTGGAAGGGCTGGATAAATGAGGCGGCGAAGGCTGATGACTGCCTGATAATTCCCGGCTTTGAAGCTGTTAGCGGGTCCAGAAGGGAGTACGCCAGGGCCTTTGCCCTGCACTATGGCGAGCAGGACCCCTTCCGGGGCCGGAAGGTTGTCCAGCCCCACCCCAAGACGGTGATTGTGCAAAATCCCCCGGCAAAGCCACTCTCCACAGAGGAGCTGGACAGAGTTTATGAGCTGGACTACTCCCGCCAGGCTCACCCTTCCTACCGCCAGCCCGTTCCCGCCCTGGAGCCGGTGCGCTTCTCCATCACCAGCCACAGGGGATGCTTCGGCTCCTGCTCCTTCTGCGCCCTGACCCACCATCAGGGCAGAATTGTGCAGAGCAGGAGCGAGGCGTCCATCCTGCGGGAGGCGGCCCGCCTGGCCAAGATGCCGGGCTTCAAGGGAATAATTCAGGACGTGGGTGGGCCGACGGCCAATATGTACGGCATGTCCTGTCCCCGCTGGGCGGGAATCGGGGCCTGCGCAGATAAGCTCTGCCGGGCGGACTGCCCCAGCCTTGATAAGGACCATAGCCGGCAGGTTGGCCTGCTCCGGGCGCTGCTGAAGGTTCCGGGAGTCCGGCGGGTCTTCATAGGCTCCGGCATCAGGCACGACCTGCTGCTAGGGGATCAGACCTCCTTCTCCCTCTACCTGGACCAGCTCTGCCGCCATCATGTCTCCGGCCACCTCAAGATCGCACCGGAGCACATCTCCCGCCCTGTTACGGAGTGCATGAACAAGCCCTCCAGGGAGGTGCTGGACGCCTTCCGGGAGAGCTTTTCGGCTGCCAGCCGGGCGGCGGGAAAGGAGCAGTACATCCTGCCCTATCTCATGTCCGGCCATCCAGGCTGCACTGCGGCCCACATGGCGGAGCTGGCCGAGTACCTGAGGGACCATCGCATGTACACCGAGCAGGTGCAGGACTTCACCCCAACGCCCATGACCGTCTCCACTGCCATGTACTACACGGGCCTGAATCCCTTCACCCTCCAGCCGGTGCATGTTCCCAGAGGCCGGGAGAAGAGGATTCAAAGAGCCATGCTGCGCTACCGGGAGCCGGAGAACTATGATCTGGTGAGGGAGGGGCTGCTCCTGGCCGGGAGGGGCGATCTGATAGGCGAAGGGCGGGGCTGCCTGATCGGAGGGAGAAGGGCGAGGAGAGGAGCGGAGAGTGGAGAGGGGAACGGAGCGGAGAGTGGGGCGATGAGAAGGCCTAAATCGGATTAGCCTGAAGTTTTGTTAATCTCTAATCTTGAATTTTGCTGGATTTCTTAGCTGCATATTTCAATTTCTTAACAATTACTGCCTTTGCATTTTCAATTAGTGTTACACTTTGGGCTTTATGTCTTCCCGTTTTTACAATGATTCTATATCCTTCTATCTTCCTGGCTTCTACATAGATCTTAGATCCATGAATGGTATCCCCAATTTCAAAGTAGTCCATCAAGCCTCCTCCAGCGTCCCCTCTTTCCTGAGATCTTCGCTTATCTTCATCACCAGGTCGAAGTCCAGCTCCAGATCCTCAGCAGCTTCATCAGGAAATGCTTCACCATGATGCTTGAAGTAGCCTTCCACCTCTTTTTTTGCGGTTTCGTAGTCGATATCCCGGCATTTGATAACCTTTATTTCCGCTAGCCTGTGCCTTATAGCATCTCTGACGAAGTCCGATTCGTTGATAAATGCTCCTGCATCGATCAACTCTCGAATTTGCCTAGCCTGCCAGGAGGTGATTTTGGCTCCTATCGAAACTGTGGCTGGTATAGGAATCGCCTTATCGGAAGCGCTCATGCGGTTTACTATGGTGCACCATAGCTAAGAATGTATCGGCATAATTGCCCATCTAAAAACAGAAGCGGCCTAATCTCGCATACGCCTAAATATCGCCGTCATCGATTCGGACCCTGCGGCCAGATGGCTGCAGATCCTGCGGCTCATCCAGAACTTCGTACTCGTCGATTTCAATGACTCTGGACCCGCGGCTGCCTCTGGCGGATTTCGTCGATTGCCAAAGGCCCCCCAACAATACCTTTCCGAGCACTGCAACACCAACTGCAGTTATCGCCAGTCCCATCAGCATTGACATTTCAAGATATCATACGTGCATTGTCGATATAAATCTATCATTAGTTGAGAAACGAGAAAGTGATGATTGAGGCGAGCCAAACGCCGATCCGCGAGCGCCCTAATTTCAGGGACCATCCACCGTAGTGGCGGCCTTGATCCCGCCCTGTGCCATCACACAGGCGACGCGAGGCAGCACTGGAATTCTTGGCACAGCGCCCTTCTTACGGGGGCATGTCATCGGAGATGAGATGCCTGCTCCCATGTCGCCAGCACACATGCGATTCTTGCCGCAATCACATAAGGCACATGAGACACGGACGATCCCAAATTGGCCGAATACTTCGCGGTCACGCGAGGCGCCCCCCACAGGGCTTAATCGGTTGCAGCCTTATCTTGCGACAATGATACTATCTAATCATGAGATATACAGTTTTCGGCTGAAAAAGGATCCTGTGTAGTTCCGAAAATTTTTGCGTCATTAAGGCAAAACCATTCTTGCTTTCTTTCTGAGATCTGTATCGGGATAGTAATATCTAGTTTGAGGATAACGAATTCGAAAAGTCCTCTCTGTCGATTGATTATTGAGGTCTCACTCATGCGTGCAACAGTTGTCTCGGGCCTGGGCCAGGGCAGTTTCTTCGTCTCCCTTGAGGGCTACCGTCGCCAGTTCGAGGAGAAGCTGGGTTTTGTCCCCTTCCCCGGCACATTGAATTTGCGTCTGGAGGAGCCCTTCCCTGAAGAGCAGGCAGTGATCATCGAGGGCTTCTCGGAAGCAGGCCGCACATTCGGTCAGTGCCGGTGCTACCGGATTGTTCTGTCCGGCGTGCCTGCCGCCGTCATCCGCCCGGAGAAGAGCCGCTATCCTCCGGAGCTGATCGAGGTCATAGCGCCCGTCAACCTGCGCCGGGCGCTGGGTCTGGAGGACGGCGATGCTGTGGATGTGACAGTCCCATTTGCAGTCGAATCCCCCGCCGAGAAGGCCGATGAGCTGTACCGGCAGGGCCGGTTCGAAGAGGCCATCTCCTATTATGATCAGGCTATCCGGTATGCTATGCCGGGCGATGAAGGACGCCCGCTCGACCAGCTCTGGAACCGGCGGGGCCTGGCCCTCTGCCGAATGAGCCGGCTGGAGGAGGCCCGCGCCTCATTTGACCGCGCCCTTCAGATCAACCCGGAGTGCACCGACGCCGTTAACAACGTAGGCGTGGTGCTCTACAGGCAGAAGAGATACGACGAGTCCGTGGCCATCTTCGATGAGATCATCGCCAAACAGCCAGACTACGTCCGGGCCTGGTACAACAAAGGCGTGGTCATGAACCGGCTGGGCCGCTTCCGGCAGGCCATAGATTACTATGATAAGGCTCTGCTGCTCAATCCCCGCGGGGCGCGCATCTGGAGCAACCAGGGAGTCTCGCTGGGAAACCTGGGTGACTACGAGGCCGCCCTGGCGTCATTCGACAGGTCACTGGCCCTCCAGCCAGAGAGGAGCGAGGTCTGGAACAACCGGGGCGCGGCACTCGGCAAGCTGAGACGCTATGATGAGGCGCTGGCCGACCTGGAGCGCGCTGTGGATATCGATCCCCTCAATGCCGATGCGTGGTACAACCGGGGACAAGCCCTGCGCCGCAAGGGCGAGCTGGAAAGAGCTCTTGAGAGCTACAGCCGGACAATAGCCATCGATCCCGACCACGCCGCAGCCTGGAACGGCAGGGGCTTAGCCCTCAAAGCTCTGGGCAGGGAGGAAGAGGCGGAGGCCGCCTTTGCCAGAGGGGCTCATTTCATGGAGAGCTGATCTGAGATGCCTGGCAGCAGACATGCAGGCGATGATTAGGAGGAAGGCAAAAGTCCTATGTAGGAGGGAGGAAAAGAGGTGCTTTTCGACTTTTGCCGATTACAATATAGCACATTGCCGATATTTAAGCATTTCGCTGCCAATTATCTCATGGAGAGCGATATCCTCCGCCTTGGCAGATCTACATCCAGGACCTTTACTGTGACCTTCTCCCTAACCGCCACCACGTCCGCCGGGTCCCGCACGAATCCCTCCTTGAGCTGGCTGATATGCACCAGTCCGTCCTGATGCACTCCAATGTCCACAAAGGCTCCGAAGGCTGTGACATTGGTTACAATGCCGGGCAGCTTCATGCCCGCCTTGAGGTCCTCAATTCTTTCCACGCCCGGCGCGAATTGAAACTGCTCGAATTCCCGGCGCGGATCGCGGCCAGGCCGGGACAGCTCCTCCATGATGTCATGAATGGTAGCCTCTTTGGCCGTATCTGTAAAATACCTCTGCGGCTCCAGCCTCTCCCGCAGGGCTGGCTCTTTCATGAGCCTCTCCACAGAGACGCCCAGGTCTGCCGCCATCCTCTCCGCAATGGCGTAGCTCTCCGGGTGGACCGCCGTCCCGTCCAGGGGATTTTTGCCGTCCCGAATGCGCAGAAAGCCGGCCGCCTGCTCGAATGCCCTGGGCCCCAGGCGCGGCACATTGAGCAGATCTTTTCGGGAGAGGAACATGCCGTGCTTCTCTCTGTACTTTACCACTGCTGCCGCCAGCTTCGGCCCCAGGCCGGAGACGCGAGCCAAAAGCTCCCGGCTGGCAGTGTTGAGGTCCACTCCCACCAGGTTTACACATGATGCGACCACATCATCCAGTGCCCGCTGGAGGGATGGGCCGTCCACGTCATGCTGGTACTGGCCGACGCCTATGGCCTGCGGCTCGATCTTGACCAGTTCGGCCAGAGGGTCCATGAGCCTTCTGCCTATGGAGACAGCGCCACGCACAGTGGCATCCTCATGGGGAAACTCCTGCCGGGCGATCTCCGATGTGGAGTAGACAGAGGCCCCAGATTCATTGACCATGATTACTGAAATCTTCTCTCCCAGGTTCAGGCTGCGCAGGAACTGCTCAGTCTCCCTGCCGGCTGTGCCGTTGCCGACTGCTATGGCCTCGATGCGACAGCGCCTGCAGATCTCGCGAACAGCCTTCTCCGCCTCTTCGCGTCCGCTCATCTGTTTGCCGCTCCGTCCGCTTGCCGTTACCGTCTCCCGATCATGAGGATAGATTACCTGGCTCTCTAAAAGCTGCCCTGTCTCATCCAGCACCGCCAGCTTGCAGCCCGTGCGGTAGCCGGGGTCCACGGCCAGGATGCGCTTATGCCCCAGAGGCGGCTCCAGGAGTACCTGGCGCAGGTTTTTGGCAAAGACATCGATGGCCTTCTCCTCCGCCCTGGCACGAGCCGCGGCGAGCGTCTCGTTCTCCAGAGAGGGAGCAAGCAGCCTCCGGTAGCCGTCTTCAGCCGCCTGTCGTACCTGATCGGCGGCCTGGCCGTCCCCTTTGAGGAACAGCTCCTCCAGTACGGCGAGCCCCTCCTCTTCGGCAGGGGCTACATGCAAACGCAGCACACCCAGGCGTGACCCGCGCAGCATGGCCAGCAGCCGGTGTGGGCTGGCCCGGCAGATGGGCTCGGAATAGTCCCGGTAGTCCCTGAACTTTTCCGCATCCTCAATATGCTCATCCTGTTTTCTATCAGCCGCAGTGCACCTCAAGACGCCCTGCACCTCGAAAAGGACTCTCATCCTGCGGCGCGCTTCAGCGTCTTCGCTCATCCACTCGGCCATGATGTCCCGCGCACCGGCTAAAGCCTCCCCTCCGGAAGGGACGCCCTTCTCGCCGTCCACAAAGGCCTCTGCCAGACCTTCCGGATCGAGACCATTCACCGCCTGCCCCTCGAATATCCTCCTGGCCAGAGGCTCCAGGCCGCGCTCCCTGGCAGCAGAGGCCCGCGTCTTTCTCCTGGGCCGGAAGGGCAGGTATATGTCCTCCAGCGCCGACAGGCTCTCCGCCGCGCAGATGTTCTCCTGCAACTGGGATGACAGCAGGCCGCGCCCGGACAGGGAGCGGAGGATGGCCTGCCTCCTCTCATCGATCTGGCGCAGGCGGAGGAGGCGGTCGCGGATGGCGGCCACGGCCACTTCATCCAGGCCTCCCGTGGCCTCCTTTCTGTACCTGGCTATGAAGGGAAGCGTCGCTGCCCCGTCCAGAAGCTGCACTGCTGCCTGGATGCTTCTTTCGCTCAGGCCCAGCTCGATTGATATCTTTTTAATTTGAGGATCGGACATGCTGCGTATAGCAGCGGCTGCAGAGGTCAAAAAGACTGCGGCCATAGCCATAATGAGAGAGAGGAAACGAGATAAAAAACGCAAATAGCAGGCTGGAATTTCTCAGCCCGCCGTTTGTAAAGCGATGATGAATTGAGTCTTACTGCTTTGCCACTTTGTCGGCCTTGGGGCCCTTCTCGCCCTCAACTACCTCAAAGCTGACCTTGTCGCCCTCAGTGATTGTGACATCCGGCATGAGGCCAGTTGCATGAACAAAATAGTCCTTTCCGTCGTCGCCTGCTATGAATCCAAATCTCTTGGTTCTGTTAAAGAATTTTACTGTTCCGGTTACCATTATGATTCCTCGGTGAGATTACCTCAGAATAGCCGTCTATTTAAACCTGCTGGATACTTTCCCTTCTGATAGGGGCTGTTCGCCACTGAGGCGGGCCATTTTCCCATTTTCTTCGCGAAAGATCCTTGCAGTAATCTTTCCCGCCCGGTCAGCGGCTATGCAGCCTCTGATGCATTTTTTACACTGATTGCACTTCTTTCCGTCGATTTCGATTGTGCCGGAGAGTGTGATAGCGCCGCGGGGGCAGTTCTTCTCGCAGATCCCGCATCCCATACAGAGCTGAGCGCGCAGTACCGCCTCGCAGACATCGCGCAGGATCACCTCCGCCTCTTCTCTTCCGGCGATGATCATGATGTGCCCGCCGGCAAAGACGGTGGCCCTGCCCTTTTCCGTCCGAACCACAGCCGCCCCCAGATCCTCTGCGTACTGCACCTCACCCAGCACTTTGAGCGCCTGAGCCACGCTGGAGAAGGGATGATTCTGGGGAAAGGTCAGCTTCGCCTCAATGGTGTATTCAAGGCCGCAGGGCGACCTTCCCCGCACCGCCTGAATGGAGACCTCATCCTCTCTGTACCCGGCTTCGCCCTCTTCGCCTTTCCCTTTGCCGCCTTCTGTGCTACCTTCTCTTCTCCCATCTCCGCCTGCCCCGCTCCTGCTGCTGTGCAGACTTATGCCGTGCCCGTCCGCCAGCTCCAGCATCTTGGGCGGGTGGCTCTTCCAGCGCCAGAAGCCCCAATCGATGTATCTGCTCTCCAGGCCCTTCCCGGCAGCCCAGTCCTGCAGAGATGCCGTCCACTGCCCAAAGAGCTGGGGGTGGGTCTCTTTAAGATTGGCGAACTCGGACTGAAGGCAGGCCGGGCAGAGCCAGCAGCCGATTCGCTCATAATCCTGCTCATAGAGGGGATTGAGGGGAAGGCCGCTCTCATGAATATAGAGCATGACCTCCAGGGCCCTCCAGTTCCGGATGGGGGCAATGGTGGTCTGGCTGGGCACGTAGGGATTTCTCTCCACCGCCCGGATGGCAGAGCGGTTGAAGGACTCGTAGATTCTGCGGCCATCAACAGTTACACAGCCCCGCGGATAGTGCTCGGCCAGAAAGGATGTCATGGGCCCCAGCTTATTGGTCTTGCAGCACCAGCGATAGTCCTTCGCCGGGGGGCCGAATACCTGCACCTGATCAAAGAAATTGCTCCCGCCCCTGATCTCATGCAGGGGCAGCTTGAGGCTTTTGATCAGATCCCGCACATACCTCACGGTTTCGGGAAACTCCAGGCCGGTGTTGATGAAGAGCACCTCCGGGCGGGAGAGGGCCTTTCTGGCCAGTATGAGGCAGGCCAGGCTGTCCTTTCCCCCGCTGAAGGAGACGTTGACCGGCAGCCGGTTTCGGGAGAGGTAGCCTTTGATCTCAGCCAGGGCTGCCTTCTCCAGGGCCTGAAGAGCTGTGCGGTTGGCGGCGAGGACTTCGGTCAATCCGGGATGGCTGTCCTTGAGGGAGAAGCTCGTCTGGGTCACGTCCCTGATGCGAATAGCTTTTGAGCCGTCACCCCTGCGCCGCACCACGCCCACCCCGGCGAATTTACCGATCTTGAGGACCAGGTTATCGCCCTCGGCCAGGCAAGCCAGGGAGGTGGAGAAGTCGGCCTGGGTGGCCTGGCCCTGGGCAGGTGAGAGGCTGGCTTTGGATTCGGGCTGGCTGACATCTGCGCGATCGGAAACGATACCGACAGCCACAGCATCGCCCAGTATGCTGATTATGGCCTGGGGAGGCAGCCACTTGCCTTTGATATGGCCTTTGAGGATGGCGCCGTCGCATACGACAAGCCCCTTTTTGGCCTTCTCAGTGAGAAGGGACGCTCCCGCCGGCTCTATGTCCAGCCTGTGCCCGCCGGCGGCCACGTCAAACCAGAGGGTAGCGATATGCCTGCCCTCGATGATCACCTGGTCGCGCCGGTCCAGGCCGGCGATCTTGTTGAGCAGAATTATCCTGTCCTGAAGAAAGCCGGCGTAGCCGAAGCTCTCCAGGAAAAGGTCGGCAAGCAGGCCGCGGGCCCTCTGAGAGCAGAGGCGGATGTCGCCGGGCGGGGCCAGCTCCATCCTCCTGCCCGCCTGGCCGCAGGTGGAGCATTCGCTGCCGATGAGGGGCAAGCTGCACCTGTCGCACCAGAACAGTTCGCTCTTTCCCGGAGAGAATGTCTTGCCGGGACCTGGCGTGGATCTCATATTTTCAGTCTTCAGTCCGGGATCGCGAGTATTTAACCGCTTTGTGCGGTCTTACGAAACTCCGGCTCTTCGCCATTTCCTACGGGCAGACTGAAGTTGCTCTGCATTTGCAGTCTTCCATCTGTCTCTGTGCTGCTTTGTGATCTTTGCGGTCTTTATGGTGAATTGTTTAGATTTAATTAAAAATAGCTTCCTGCTAATAACCACAAAGAGCGAAAAGCTCACAAAAGACGCACAAAGAAGGCATTTTCGTACTACACGAGAAGCGGGCGGAGGACGGACAGAGGTTCAATATCAGGTCAGCCGCATAAAAAAGGGAAGAGGCCGAAATTTATGTTCTTTGTTGTTATATTTTTATGTTAATGCACCAGAAGAAAAACCATAAAGATGACAAAGAGCATAAAGGACTCACAAAGACGGCAAAATCGCCTTAGCTCGTAATAATACTTAAATAGTATATCGAAAGAGTTAAATACCATGATGATTACATTGTTATTATTAATATTATGTAGAACAGAACCAACCAAAAACGGCTCAGAGGCACCTTTTGCTACCCTCTGCCATCCCCTCAGCCCTGAGCCGTTTTACTTCCTCATTCCGCCCATCCTTCACTTGATGCTCTTTCTCAATACCCTGCACCCCCTCTCCTCCACCCGCCTCCGGACTAGACGGTGCCTCTCCTCCGTGGCCTGGAAGAGCCGGTCGAACATGGCCGGGGCCAGCTCCCTGATCACAGAGACGCCGGCCTCGGTGATGCCGCCCTTTGTAGCCACGGACTCGATCAGGCCGGAGAAGCTCTCCTCCTGGAGGAGTAGAGCAGTGCCGAGCAATGTCTGTCCTATGAGCCTCTCTGCCAGCTCCGGGGAGATGCCCTTTCTCTCTGCTGCCAGGGAAAACTCGCGCATGATGGCAGCGCAGTATCCTGGACCGCAACTGGTCAAGTCGGCGAGAACTGCAAAGTCCTCTTCCGCCACCTCCTCCGCTCCGCCCAATGGCTGAAATAGGCCGGAGATGAGGCTCCTGTCCTCGCGAGTGGCATTGTCGGCATAACAGAGAAGCGTCACACCCTGCCCCTTCCTGGAGGCCATGCTGGGAAAGGCGCGGGCCAGCCGGGCGGGGCAGAGGGACTGCATGATCTCCAGTCTGACGTCCGCCGCCACAGATACCACAAGCTTGTCTGCCGTCAGAACGTCCTCCAGATCGCTCAGCACGTTCCGCACGTCGGCGGGCCGAACGCAGATGAAGAGCACATCGGACAGCTCCGCAACTATGCGGTTTCCCGCCACCTGGACTCCCGTAGCCTGCCCCAGTCGGGCCGCCTTTTCCGGGGTGCGGTTGGCGGCCATGATGTCCTCCGGGTAAATGGCCCCGGTCTCAATGAATTTGTGCACCAGCATGGAACCCAGGTGGCCGGTGCCGATGAATCCGAAGACGGTCATATGCAAATCCTCAGCGAACGCTCTGCATTCTTTGGGCTTGATGCTGGATGGCTATTAAATGCTTGCCGGAATGCAGGACATCAGACCAGACGAACATCTCTTTTTGCTTTCACTTTCTCGTACAGCTTTCTGTCCAGGGTCAAGAGCGGCATTTCTTTCTCCTGTGCAGCCGCCAGGAATAGAGAATCATAGTAAGATGTCTTATTTTCCACTGCAATCTCGAACGCTTCTTCAGTCAGGTCGAAGGCTTTCATAAGGGTGCATGCAGTCATAACATAATCCCGGCAATCTCGCAGCGCATCTAATGCCGAATCTTTGCTTTCCCTAGAAAAGACGACCTGTTTCCAGGCAACGTTTCCAACCTCGGAGATGGCCAGGTCCAGGGTGATCGGATCGCATTCATCCGCACATTTCAAGGCCCTTGAAGAGGCTGCTTCTTTGAAGAACATGGCGGCGAGAATGCTCGAATCGAGCACTGCTCTATCTGGCATCCCTGTCCTCCCTTATCATTTCGGCTGCGCCTCTTTCATTTAAAACCTGGTCTTTCCATCTTTCCTGGGCCCTGGCTAATATCCTCTGCTTCTTGCGTTCTTTAACCGTCTTCTCTACGATCTGCTTGATTTCTGTCTGCCAATTGACGTCGTTCATCTCCTCCATCATTTGGCGGATTTCCTGATCCAGACGTATGCTGTAAACACTTGTTGTCATAATTTTCTGTCTACTTTAAAAGTATTTAGTTTTGTTGGGCGATCCGTCTGACTTCCATCATGATCAGACCTTCTTTCAGATCGGGACTAAATATATCTCAATATCAGCGGCAGCATGAGCACTCCCATGGCATGTGTCCTCCTAATCCCGGCCACGGGCGCAATCAGCCCCACCACCGTTGACAGGAAGAATATGAACAGGCCGAAGATGCCGGTGAAGGCGTAGCTCATGGCCGTCAGAAAGAGCAGCACCAGGAGGCATAGCAGCCGGTAGTTGACATTCGAGACCGCCCTTGCCACCAGGCGTGCCGCCCACAGGGTGGCCAGAAATGAGAAGGCTGCTACTATTACTACTATTATTATCATGGCGGCGAGGCTCGAGCCGTCGAGGTCCATCAGCTCCTTTATGGCCGCCGCCGCCCCGCTCCTCGGCCTGCCGATGACGTAGAGGGCGACCAGTGAGAAGAGGGCGTTGGCGGTATTGGCCCCGCCGATGTTCACGAGAAACTCCTCCGGACCGGCGGGCGCGCCCAGCCGCACAGTGAGGGCGGCCAAGGATGCGGAGACGCCGGGAATCCAGGCTACGGCCGATCCGCCCAGGC
Source organism: uncultured Methanotrichaceae archaeon (assembly GCA_964418105.1). Classification (GTDB taxonomy): domain Archaea; phylum Halobacteriota; class Methanosarcinia; order Methanotrichales; family Methanotrichaceae; genus Methanothrix. Next base: position 12,141 of record CAYQKI010000062.1, read on the forward strand.
TGCCGGAGACGACTGCCTTTGCCAGCGCCCCTGGGGAGAGGCTGATATCGCTCTCCCTCTGCTCGGCAACCTCAGAGTCCCCGGAGAGGCTGATGATCAGGGAGGAGGCTCCGAATATGCCGGAGAGCAAGGGCAGCAGCACCTGCGCCTCCAGAGCCAGGGGCGAGGAAAGAAGATCCTCGTGCCCGAAGGCGAAGAGGCCGAGCAGCCCTGACGTCAGGAAGAGCAGCAGAGCGATGGTTTTGTACTTCCAGTGCACCAGGCTGCCCTGCCCCTCGATCTGCGGCCCCAGCTCAGAGCGGATCATGAGCCAGGCAATGCCGAGGAGCAGCACCCCCACGTACTTGGTCAGGTACTCGTAGCAGGTGAAGACCACCCAGGAGAGGGGATAGACCAGGAGCAGGGCAACGAGGACCGAGCCGGCGCTGCCCAGGGCCGAAAGCCGCACTGCCTCCACTGCCCGCCCCTCCTGCATCATCCTCTGGCCGGGCAGGGCGGAGAGGGCCGTCTCCGAGTCGGGAGCGCCCAAAAAGACGGCGGGAATGGCGTCAAAGAACGTCTGGGAGATGCTGGCGGAGAGGATGATGCCCGCCACCTGGAAGGGCGAGAGGCCCCAGGCCAAAAGCTGCGGCGACATGGCCAGGAGCATGGCTGCGAAGTTGTTGAGGTGCAGGCCGGGAGTGAGGCCGCTGATGACTCCCAGGAGGGTGCCGGTGGCAATGCAGGCGAGGAGGGCGATGTCGGGCATCTGTACTTCAAGAAAAGATTATAGAGGTTAAGATAGTTATAGGTTGCTGTCGCTCATGCGAATGAAAATGAGCTTTTCGTTCTATGTGCGTCTTTGTGCCTTTGTGCCTTCACATGAAAAACTATAGAAAAACAGGATGCTGCGATCAGCCGCATCCCTCCA
>CAYQKI010000063.1:0-12276 GCA_964418105.1 uncultured Methanotrichaceae archaeon
TTATTTAGCGTCAAGCCCTAAGTAATTGCAGCAAAATTATTTCTTTTATCACTGGAAGTCCATGCGTTTTTCGTATCTGTACTCATCCAGCCCTTCTGTTGATATGGTCAGCAGAAAGTAGGCCAGACACTCCCTTTCAAATGAGCCATCCCGGCTGGGCGGACCGATGCAGGCCATGCGGCTGATCTCCCGTGCTCCCTTCACCTCTCCCATAAGCTCCTGCATCCAGACAAACAGCTTTATCTTCAGAATATCCCGAAGCTCCTCATCTGCCTCCAGCCGCTCAACGTCTTTTTTTACAGACGGCTCGTCTCGCTTCTCCAGTATCATCCTCACAAAATGGGCTGTGCCCAGGCAGTCCGGATAGAAAAAGATCGCCTGGCCGCCCTCAAGATCCGAGCTGAGCATGGGAAAGGTGCGGCAGACACGGGGGCGGCTGCGGTAGATGCGGCACTCTCCCCTCCCGATATCAAGAAAGCAGCAATCGCGGTCTTTGCCAACGCTCTTCAATATGCGGCATGCGAAATTGCCCTGCGGATCGGGATGTGTGAATCTCGTCTTCGCCTGGCCGGGGCTGATTTTAAGCTCCCTGGCCATAGCCCCGATGTCCCCCTCATCGAGCAGGGCATAGCCCTCACCCCGGCAGCACTCACCGCAATTTTGGCACTGGAAGAGGACCTGAGCGGCGATCTGAGAGAAAACATACTCAGGAATCTCGCGGGATAGCCACTCCAGAATCGATTCTCGCGGCATCATCATTATCATCCAGTCATGCTCCGGGAACTGCCATGCTCAGATATAGGTTCCAGGAGCCAGTGGCCACGAAGCTCACAGCCACAGCTCCCAGTATCAGGCCCATGATCCTGGTCATGACCATGATCCCTGTGATTCCCAGGGCATGATCTATGTATTCGGAGAACTTGAGTATGAAGAAGGTGGCGAGGAAGGTGAGGCTAATGGCCAGCAGCACCAGCCCCTTCTCGACGACCGTCTCCGCCGCGCCCATCAGAACCACCACTGTGGTTATGGCCCCCGGCCCGGTGAGCAGGGGTATGGCAAGGGGAAAGACGGAGACGTCTTCCCTCTGATTGGCGTCCATCAGCTCCGCCTCTGTCACCTTCTTCTGCTGGCGCACCCCGCGCAGCATGTCTATGGCCACCAGAAAGAGCAGTATGCCTCCCGCCACGCGCAGGCTGTCCACAGTTATGCCGAAGATGCTCAGAACGGCGTTCCCGGCCAGGGCGAAGAGGACGGCTATGGCCAGGCCCACAAAAGTGGCGCGCCTGTAGATGCGCATCTTCTCGTCAGGGCTGCAATTTGATGTAAGGCTGACATAGACCAGCGTGGCCTCTACGGGATTGACTATGATGAATATGGTGGTCAAGGCATATACGAAGTAGAGGATAAGCCCGCTTGGATCCATTTGACAGTCCCTTTGCGAGATGTGTTTAGTCCTCCCTCTTTATATACCCCACAGGATGATGGGAACTTCATGTCTCTCATCCCTGTCAAGGCCAATGCCGGCAAGGTTCAAAAAATGCCAATGGCAATCGCTTCACTCCTGATAGCCGCCTGCCTTATCTGCGGCGTCGCGGGTGCCGCCATCTCTGTGCAGTTGGGGCAGAGCATTCAAGCAGCCATAGACTCCGCCCCGGCAGGCGAGACTGTGGAGATTGCCGGCGGAGACTATAAGGAGAGTCTGACTGTGGACAGGCCCCTGACCCTGAGGGGCATCCGATCCGGGGGCAGCCTCCCTCATATCCAGACGGAGAGCGGTTCGGCCATAACAATAACGGCTGATGGTGCAACTGTGGAGGGCCTGTGGACAACCAGCGCCAGCGGCTGGACGGCAGATGCGGGAATGCTCATCCAGTCGGATAATAATATCATCAGCGGATGCATGGCCAGCGGCTGCGGAAACGTTGGGATTCTCATCATAGAGTCGGCAAACAACACCCTCACCGGAAATGTGGCCCAGGGAAATGGCAAAGAGGGAATGCTGCTCAAAAACTGCAGCAACAGCCTGATCACCGGCAATAGGGTCAGCGACAACCGCTATGGCTGCAAGCTGCAGGGGTGCCAAGGAAACAGCCTCATAAAAAATTCGTTTCTGAATAATCGAATTGATGCCATAAGCCTGAAGGAGAGCGACTCCAATCTCATCGAGGGCAATTATGTCACGGGAAGCGAAAGCGGTCTGGTCATGGACGGCTGCCGGGACAATGTCGTCACTGGCAACGACTTCCTGGGAAATGAGAAGGGCATATACCTGACCTTCCTGGAGGCCAGCCAGGATACGAAGTCCCGGGGAAAGGGCGTGGTCATATCCTACAATGCCATGCCTTCAGAAGGGAATGCATCCACCAATAACACCATCTACGGCAATAATCTCTCCAATGAGGAGAATGCCTACGACAACGGCCAGAACAATTGGGATGACGGCAAGATAGGCAACAACTACAGCGACTTCAACGATCCTGAGGAGGGGTGCGAGGGCAGCCGGATCTGCAACAGCGAGCACTCCATCTCCGGCGGGTCCAGCGTGGACATGTATCCTCAAGCCAGCCCCAGGAAGATAGCGGGAAAGGCGGAGGCGAGCGGCGGAGCCTCTCTGCAGATCTACGGCAAGAGCTACCTGCCGGAAAGCAGGATGGACATCAACTTCACCGCCCCCGCTTTTTCGGTGTGGGCGGTTGTGACCAAAAGCCGATCATCCGGGGCTGGATCTGAGATGGATAGCCTCTCTCTGGGGCAGAACGCTTCGGCTGATGCTGTCCTGACCGTACCCAAGGAGGAAGGCTCCTATGAGCTGTCCATGCAGGATGAGAACGGATCGAGGATCCTGTCGCTGCCCTTCAATGTAACTGTCCCTGCCCTGCAGGCGGCCCCAGATTCCGCGCTGGTCTGCGAGAAGATCACCGTCAGCTTCCAGGGGGCTTTTGGGGGCAAAAGCGACTGGATAGGCATGTACAAGGACGATTCCTCCCAGGCGGCAGAGAGGCAAAAGCTCCCCGGCAGGGAGGCGGGCTCGGTCACATTCTCGCCATCGGAGGCAGGAAACTACACATTCAAGCTCTTCATGACCGGAGCCACTGCCCCCGCCGCCCAGAGCAATGCCGTACAGGTCAAGCCCACCTCCGGCCACAAGGTGACCGCCGAGCCTTCGCGCGTCTCGCCTGGAGGGAGCGTCACAGTCACATTCTGGGGAGCACCCCTCTCCGGCACAGGAGTGATAGGCATGTACGGCATGACCCGGCCGGACAGGTTCGACCTGGGAAAGAAGCCCATTGGGTCGCGGAGCTGCGGAAGCATGGTCTGGCGGCTTCCCTCCACGCCGGGGCAGTACGACTTCCGCATGTTCCAGGATGACATCAACCGGCCCCTGCTGGCCCAGAGCAATGTGGTGACTGTAGCGTAGAATAGCCGATTGCCGCAATGGTTACCGATTTAAGCCAGGAGTGCCAAAACATCCCGCATGGATCTTGATACCAAGGCCCTGCTGCTCTCCATAGGGACGGTGCAGGCGGACGGGCCTCTGCCTCGCGGGCCGGTCTCCACTGCCGGGCCGGGGGCAGGGGAGGGATCGATATTCTTTAAGTCGGGGCCGCGGATAGTCCGCCTCTCCCTGACGGAGAGATCGCCGCTGAAGCTGGTGAGGCTTGATGATGCCTCTGGCGGAGATGAGGCGGCCCTGCTCCTGGACGGCCGGGAGGTGGCCCGGGGCCGGACGGTTGCGCCCCTGCTGCACTGCCCGGAGCAGGCATACATCACCGTCTCGGAGAGGTGCATATATGACTGCAAGTTCTGCGCCGTGCCCCGCCTGCAGGGTGGGGTAAAGAAAGATGAGACGGTGAGCAAGATGGTAGCAGATGCGGCAGAGACAGGCCAGCTCAAGGCCATATCCCTGACCAGCGGCGTGGAGATCTCGCCCCGGCAGGAGGGCGAAAAGGTAGCCCGCATCGTAAGAAGCCTCAAGGGCTTCGGCGTTCCCGTGGGCGTCTCCATCAGCCCCTTTCCCGGAGTCAACCGGATGCTCAGGGACGCCGGGGCGGTTGAGGTCAAGTACAATCTGGAGTGCGCAGATAAAGAGGTCTTCGCCCAGGTCTGCCCAGGCATATCTTACGATGAGATCATGGACGCCCTGGAGGAGGCGGTGGAGGTCTTCGGCAGGGGACGGGTCTTTTCCAATATCATAGTGGGGCTGGGTGAGTCAGACCTGTCTCTGAAGAGGGTTATAGACGACCTCACCGAGAAGGGCGTTATGCCGGTGCTGCGCGCCGTCTATCCCCATCCCCTGCGAGCAGGGCAGACGCAGATGGAAAGGCCCACCCAGGAGCGGCTGCTGGAACTGGCCCGCTATCTCAGGGCGGCACTGGAGAGGGCCGGCCTGGAGGGCGGCACCTCACTGACCGGCTGCTATCGCTGCACCGGCTGCGACCTCACCCCGGGAAGGGATCTGTAAAGAGGCCATGCGCGCTCAGAACTCAATATCCTCATCACGAGATCAGACAGGCCATATCATCATTGCGCGAGGGTTATTTGGTGCAATCAGGTAAAATAGATTGGCATGCATTTTAATATTATAAAATTAAGCAGTGAGGGGTAGGCCCCCTGACGGATGCTCATGCCAATTATCTCTTATCTGCGGCAACAGCCGTCTCTCTGTGGGCCTGTGCCGTCCTGGGCACCGTTTTCATTTCCATTCTGGCCGTTTCCATCCTGCGGTCCAGTCAGGCGGCAGTTCTGAGCCTGGCAGGTCTCTGCTCCCTGACAATTCTGCTGTGTGCAGGTTCCCTGGTTCTCGCAATTTCGGATGCAATTCTCATTGCATTTGCCGGTGCCAGCAGAGGGACCATTTCCATTCTGAGCAGCCAGGGCAAAGCCTGCCAGAAGGCAGAGCACGGCCAGAGATGCCAGCAATTTCATGTATCTCATTTTGCTAACCTCCATTAGAGATCGCTTCATTAACCGATCTCACATTGAAGTACACCTCCTGAACGATATTTAATCTTTTTCGGCGAACGTCGAGGTTAGAAATGGTTCGAAATCGGCCAAAAGCCGGTATAATGATTCCATTATCGACAATTGCCCATGGTTTTGTCGTATTTTGGAAGCAATAACTCAGAGCCAAAGATAGATATCCTATTGCTCCCTTCTCATGTCCTGGAGGGAATTATTCGTGAAAAAGATATTAGCAGTGCTTTCAGTCCTGTTTGCTGTCATAGGCTTTTCCGCGGCATCAGGTCCGCAGGGCATCAATTCCGGAGAGGAGAAAGCCGCCGGGGAACCGCAGGGAGTACATGAGCCAGGAACCGGCATTGCCAATCCTGAGCTCAAAGAAGAGGCCAGGGGCACAGGACAGGCCCTGTCATCCCCCGCCAATAATGCCACAAACGAGAAGGCAGCCGAGACCAAGGCTCAGCCCGGATTTATGGGCGTGGCCGGACTGTTAGCCATCTCAGCCGTCTCCCTGGTCCTTTTGAAGCGGAGGCGATGAGCCTCCCCCAGATTTTTCCCACGCGAAAGTGCTAAAATCTCTTACCACCACCCATCCCATTACTTCTATGAAAATCGCCCTCTTGCAGATCAACCCCACCGTAGGAGACCTGCGGGGAAATGCTCGCCTCATCGCCAGGGCCGCCCGCCGGGCCAGAGGAGCCGGCCTTGCCGTCACCAGCGAGCTGGCCTTGCTGGGCTACCCTCCCCGCGATCTGCTCCTCAATGCCGATTTTGTGCAGCGGAGCTGGTCGGTCCTGGCGGACCTGGCTTCTCAATGCCATGAGGAGGGCCTGCCGCCCCTGCTGGTGGGACTGGCGGAGAGAAATCCGGGAGAGGTGGGCCGGCCCCTCTATAACTCCGCATCTCTGCTGCGGGGGGGCCGGGTGGAGGCGACATTTCGCAAGACTCTGCTTCCCACATACGACGTCTTCGACGAGGACCGCTACTTCGAGCCGGCGGACAGCCCCCAGGTTCTTAATCTCGCCGGGGCCAGGCTGGGCATATCCATCTGCGAGGACATCTGGAACGACAGAGACATGTGGAAGAGACGCCGCTACCACACCGATCCCGTGGCGGAGCTGGTGGCGGCGGGTGTGCAGGCCGTAATCAACCTCTCCGCCTCGCCTTTCACGGCAGGAAAGCAACTGCACCGCCAGGCCATGCTCTCCCTGCTGGCCAAAAAATATTCAGTGCCCTTCCTCTATGTCAACCAGGTGGGAGGAAACGACGAACTGATATTCGACGGCAGAAGCTGTGCCTTCGACCGGATGGGCCGGCTCGCCGCGCGGGGGCGGGGCTTTGAGCCGGACGTGATAGCTGTCGATCTGGCGGAGCTGTCCGGCAGGGATGGACTGCCTGCCCAGGGCCAGGCCATAGCCGAAGACGACTTCACCCCGGAGTCAGAGATCTGGAGGGCTCTGGTGCTGGGCTGCCGCGACTATGTGCACAAGTGCGGCTTTAAGGGAGTGCTGCTGGGCCTGTCAGGAGGCATCGACTCCAGCCTGGTGGCTGCCATAGCCGCCTCAGCCCTGGGGCCGGAGAACGTTCTGGGTGTCCTCATGCCCTCCCCCTTCACCAGCCGGGCGAGCCTTGATGATGCCCTGACCCTGGCCGGGAACCTGGGCATCAGGACCATGACCATACCCATCAACGGGATCATGAAATCCTTTGACAGGGAGCTGTCCGGCCCATTCAGGGGCCTGGCCCGGGACGTGACGGAGGAGAACATACAGGCCCGCATTCGCGGCAACCTGCTCATGGCCCTCTCCAACAAATTCGGGATGGTGCTTCTTACCACCGGCAACAAGTCAGAGCTGGCGGTGGGCTACTGTACCATATATGGAGACATGTCCGGCGGGCTGGCAGTCATATCCGACCTGCCCAAGACGGCCGTCTACCGGGTGAGCCGCTGGTACAACAGCCTGGGAGGCGAGGTCATACCGGCCTCGGTGCTGGATAAGGCGCCCAGCGCAGAGCTGAGGCCGGATCAGAAGGATGAGGACAGCCTGCCCCCCTACGAGATCCTGGACGCCATATTAGAGAGGTACATAGAGCTGCACCAGTCCAGGGAGGAGATAGTCTCCCAGGGATTTGATGAGGCCACTGTATCCCGGGTCCTCTCCCTGGTCAGGTGTGCAGAGTTCAAGAGGCACCAGGCGGCGCCGGGGCTCAAAGTGACAGACAGAGCCTTCGGCAGCGGCTGGAGGATGCCCGTCGCCAGCCGGGGATGGTAGGTGCAAGCGGCTGCAGTGCGATTTAAATAGATTCGGCCCAAAGGGCATTTTAATTATGAAGAGCGCCGCCATACTGCTGATTTCTCTGTCTGCTGTCCTTCTTGCCGGACAGCTCTCTCATGCCGTCGCACAGGACGCCGCTCTCAATGGTGCTTTTGACGAATCAGAACCTGGCCAGAGGCTGAGCCTCAATGTCTTCCTGGACGCCACAGGAAAGGCCCTGGTGACCGGATACGCAGAAGACGCCGACGGCCTCGACTTTCTCAACAAATCCGATTTTCGCTATGAAAACGATACGCAACAGCTCTACGCCCTGACAGACAGGCTCACTGAGAAGTCGGGGGATCTCTGGACGCTGAACTTTTCTGTGCATGGCAGCTTCAACGACTATCGCGTCACATTCTACCTGCCCAGAGAGACCAGCCTGGGAGAGATAAACGCCTCATCCGGGCTCAGCTTCCTGCTCTCTGCCTCCAATGAGTCCATTGTTGCTGATATGCAGGGATACGACGTCTCCAATCCCCAGATAAGCATTCAATACCGCCAGCCTCTGGCCGGCAACAGTGCAGGCATGCCGCCCGCTCCTCCCCTGGGCAGCCTGCCCCTGCCGGAGGGTTTCGGCCTGGTTTTGGCTATTATTGCCGCCGCCCTTCTCGTGTCCGGATTTGCCCTGGGGGTGATCATCCTCAAGCGCCAGGCAGGAAGGCAGAATAGGGCGGCAGAGGTGCCGATGCAGCCGCATGCTCCTGATGCGCCTGTGGCGGCAGGCCAGGGCGGGCAGGATCTGCACGGCCCTCAGGAGGCCGCAATGCAACCGGCACAGGTGGCTATACCGGAGGCGACCGGGATGGATGTGCTCCCCGAGGGGGCAGAGGACGCCGCCGATCCCGGGACCTATGCTGCCGCTGAGAGGGCGGCTCTGCCGGAGGATCAGCCGAAAGACGCATCCGATCGGATTGTGAAGGAGACGGCAGGTCCAGCAGGAGGAGCCTCCCTGGATATCGACCAGGATGTCTCCACACAAACCGGAGCCGGTACTGCCCGGCTGCAGGGCGCAGGGGCGGCCATAGCCATCAGCTCGGAGATGGAGGCGGTCATGCAGACCCTCACCCCCAGGGAAAGAGCTGTGATCTCGACTCTGATTGACCACGGGGGCAGAATGACTCAAGCGGAGATCCGCTATGAGACAGGAACTCCTAAATCGTCCTTAACCGGGATTTTAATCTCATTAGAGAGGCGGAAACTTGTAACCAAGAAAGAATGGGGTAGAACCAACATAATAGAACTTTCTGAGTGGTTTTTATCTAAGAAAGAACGTTCATAGCTACTTTTTGGCCTGCGCCCTCCGGATGCCGCATAGTTCGTTCGGCTCCTGTCTTTTCTATCGTTCCGTGCTAGAGGATCATGCCGGGCAGCACAGAGAGAGGCTGGCCGGATTTATTGGAGTGGGTTTGCAAATAAAAAAAGTAAAATTGATGCGAGTGATAAAGAAATGAATTCAAAATACGTATTTGCGATGGCCGCCCTGGCCGCGCTATGCCTTTTTGTCGCTCCGGCGCTGTGCCTGCCGGGCGATTCCGGTGGCAAGAATGGCGGAGTATGTCCTATGATGGCCAGTTTGAATTTGACGCCCGAAGAGATGGGCAATATGACTTTGGGTGAGCTCAAGGAGCTAGAGAAGGAGGCCAGGAACAGCTCCGCCGCCTGCCCATCCGGACAGCAGGCAATGAACTGCAATGGATCTGCTATGGGCAAAAACGCCACCTTTGGACCAAATGGCGAGATGCGGATGGGCGGCAGAGACGGGGGCCGGGATGGATTCGGCAACCAGGACGGCCGGATGATGGGCGACGAGAAGGGACCCATGAATAACGCTGGAAACGGCCCCAACATGAATGCCCCCTGCAATAACAGCGCCAGATCAATGGACGGCTCAGCCGGCATGTTTGGGATGAACGGAGAGAAAAGAGACGGCAAACACAGCGGAGATAACGGCATCTTCGGATCGCTGTCATTGCTCCTCTGGGATGGCAACATCACCATGGACCAGCTCAATGAAATGACAATCAGCCAGATCAGGGAGCTGAAGCAGTCAAAGATGCAGGAGATGGATGGCATGACCCTCAATCAGATTGACGAGCTGAGGGAGAAGAAGAAGCAAGAGATGAACAACATGACCATGGATGATCTGTCTGCCAAGAAGGAGAGCATCCGCCAGATATCCAGGATCTTCAACGCACTGGACACTGAGACAGAGACAGTCTCTGCCCAGGCCTGAGGCGGAGAGCGCGTCCTGATAAAATCTCTTCCCTCCTGTTATTTTTTAGTGATCTAAAAATAAAATAATGGAATGACCGGCGATTAATCTTATAATCATGATAGTCAATAAGCGACAAAGGTGCGACAAAGGCGGATACGATGATGGATATGTTTAGAAGAACTCTGCTGATCGGGCTGCTCGGCCTCCTGCTGATGGTGCTGACGGGAATGGCAACCGGTCAGGCCGGAGGAGGAGGAGGGCAGGCTGATCCGGCAGATGGCGGAGCTTTCCATGATGGCGAATCTGCGGGCCAGCATGGCCAGGACGGGGGCTTTCCCACCGGCGTGCCGGTAGAGGTTTTGCATAGCGGAAATGGCTTTGCTCTGCGCGGCAACGACTCATTTCTGCTGCGGCTCAAGGTGGAGTCCCTGCTGCCACTCAAGGCCAGCCAGATCCAGAGCCTCTTGCAGTCCAACAAGAGCCTGGAGGAGATCAGAGACGACATTGAGGGGCAGAATGGAGAGAAGGTCTACCGGGGAAGCCTGATATTGGAGCGAAGGATCTACCCTCTGCTGGACATTCAAATTGCGGCTCTCGGCAATAACACCACATCTTTGCAGGCCGGCCTGGCAAAGGGCGAGAACGCGGCGAATGCCAGCGAGACAATTGCCCAAGGCAATGTCTCAGTGATGATCTCACCGTCAGATGGGGGCATGGTTGGAAAGGGAGAGCTGCACCTGGCCGCAGGCCCTCAGGCGGGAAGGTACACTCTGCTCCTGGAGATGGAGCCGAGAAGGCATGGAAAAGAGACGAAGAAGGGCAGATGAGCTCTGATGGCCCAAAATCTGCACATCCCTGCCACTCTGCTGGCGGTCATTATGCTCATGCTATCCGTCATGCCGGCGGCCTGCGGCCAGGGCAGCCATCTCACCCTCAATGTCTATCTGGATGATGCCTCCGCCCAGAGAGCCCTGGTCCTGGGCAGCGTTGATGACCTTTCCGGCCTGAAGTTGCTGGACCTTTGCCAGACGGTCCAGGAGGAGGGCGGCCAGATCTATGCAGTCTGCGACTCTCTGATAGAGACGAACGGCTCGGTGCGGACACTCTCCTTTCCGGCCAGCGGCTTTTATGATGAATATCATGCCTCATTCTTCGTACCGGGGGCGTCACAATTTCTGGAGATAAACGTCACATCCGGCCTGCAGCTCTTCTCCACCGTCTACAACAGCACGCTGGTTTTGGATGTGCAGGGATATGAGATAGCAGATCCGACTGTAACATTCAGATACAACGCGGCTTGATCGCTATGCTTAATCGCTATTATTACTATTATTATCATTATGATCATTATTATCTCCCTCTATTTTTAAATTCTAGATCGATCATAATGAATCATATCTCTTCCCAATATGCCTCAAATAACCTTGAATAGGGCGCAATTAATGGCGCCTTTCATGAAGATGATCTGGGCAGTCATCCGGCCGGAGGTGCTGGACAAGGTGGTCAAAGCCCTGGCCGTGCGAGGCTACGTGGCCATGACCCGCTTTGATGTCTACGGCCGGGGAAAGCAGAAAGGGGTGATCGTGGGCGGGGAGAGCTACGACATGCCCAAGACGGTTCTCATGATGGTGGTGAACGATGGCAGTGTGGGTGAGGCCGCAGCGATCATCGAGGAGCATGCCCGCACCGGCTGCACCGGCGACGGCCGGATCTTCATCACCACTGTCGACGAAGCGCGCACCATCCGCACCGGGGAGAAGGGGCTGTGAAGGCGGAAGGTAGGGATTTCAGATGAGATTGCTCACGATAAGCGCAAGGGCGAGCATGCCCCAGGTCAGGTACAGCCGGCGTATCTGTGCCCGCCCCTCTTCTATGCTGCTGCTCTGAATGAGCCGGGTGATGAAATAGGCCATGCTGATGTCGGCGGCCACGATGAGCAGCAAATAGGTCCATCCCAGCCAGCCCATGAGGAAGGGAATGAATGTGGCCATAATGAAAACGGCGAATATCCCCGCCGAGAGGCGCAGGGCATAGCCTCTGCCCTTCTTGCTGGCGATGCTCCTTGACGAGCGTATCTCATCGCCTCTGGCGTCCATGGCATCGGCTGCAATCTCCTCGCCCAGGTCGAAGAGAAAGGCGAGGGCTGCAAATGTCAGCACCATCCCGTTTATCGACCCCACTGCCGCCCCGCCCATGATGGCCGTCATAGCAACGCAGGAGGCAACGGTGAGGTTCCCCAGCAGGCCCATCTCCTTGAGCCGCATGTTGTAGAGAAAGGCGGCCAGCCAGGCTACAGCGGCAAGGGCCAGAACGGAAGGGGCGAGCAGCGCGGCCGCGGCAAGGCCGGTGGCTGCGAAGAGAATGGACAGAGCCCAAAGCTGCGCTACGGATACCCGGCCGGAGGGCAGGGGCCGGCCCGGCTGGTTGACCCGGTCCACCTCCAGGTCGAAGTAGTCATTGGAGATATTGGCCGAGCCGGAGACGAAAAAGCCGGTCAGAAATCCCAGCAATGCTTCTCTCATAGACGGCAGCCCGCCAAGCCCCAGAATCTCGCCGAGGACTACAAATATCCCGGCTCCGAAGACGAGGTCGATTCTAACCAACTGGAGGAGGGCACGGAATTTTGCGAGGATGTGCGACCATCTCCCTCTCAAATAATTTGCGTAAAATACAACCTGGAAACCTGATAAAGGTGACGATTTAGAAATTTTTGCCCGGGCTTACAGCATACCCAGTCTTTCTTTTATGGCTCTGATGTCGGAGCGTACCTGCTGCATACTCATT
>CAYQKI010000064.1:0-7562 GCA_964418105.1 uncultured Methanotrichaceae archaeon
GGAATTTGAAGGCACGATATTCGACCTGGCGGTCACGGTCTGCGATCGGGCCAGGCAGGCCTGCCCCATATGCAGCACCAACCTTGATCTTCCCGGCCCGGCGCCCAAAGCCAGAGAGGTCGTGCACAGGAGCTTTGAGGATCCCGCCGCGGCCACAGGCTCGGTGGAAGAGCAACTCCTCGCCTTCCGGAGAGTTCGGGATGAGATTAAAGGCTGGATCGCCCGGACTTTCGGAAGTTGATCCGGCTCTAGGTTCCTCGCTATTTTACGTGAGATGAGAATAAAACCTAAAATTCCTGATAACTCTGATTTATCAGATGATTTTAAATACTCAGCAATTGCAGTAAAAATGGGGTACGATTACGAATACGCAGACAGAATCTAAGAAGCAGACCTGCTGCCAGCCAGGGGAGATGAGCTGTTGCAGAGTGGAATCCATAGTGAGCGTTGATGAGCGCGGGCAGATGGTTCTTCCCAAGGACATCAGAGAAAAGGCAGGGATCCGCGCCGGAGATAAGCTGGCTGTGGTCAGCATGGAGATGGGAGGCAAGATCTGCTGTCTCTCCCTGATCAAGGTTGAAGAGCTGGAGGGAATGGTAAAGTCAATGCTTGGGCTGGTTATGGATGAGGTCTTCAAGAGATAAATTATATAATTAAATTTATGAAATTAAGGAGACATGAAAATGCTGGATTCAGAGCTGAAAGTGATTGTCAGAAAGAACTATGGAGATATAGCCAAGAAAGGAGGCTCCTGCTGTCCCTCTAAAGGCTCGTGCTGCAGCGCGGCACCAGCTGAGGACATCAGCAAGAGAATCGGCTACAGCGAAGAAGACACGAAGGCTGTGCCCTTGGGCGCAAACCTGGGACTGGGCTGCGGAAATCCCATTGCTCTGGCGTCGATAAAAGAAGGCGAGACCGTCCTCGACCTGGGATCGGGTGCGGGATTCGACAGTTTCCTGGCGGCTGGTAAGGTCGGGCAGAAGGGCAGGGTCATCGGAGTTGATATGACCGCCGAGATGGTAGAGAAAGCGAGAGATAACGCCGCCAAAGGCAATTTTTGCAATGTGGAATTTCGGCTGGGTGAGATCGAGGAGCTGCCGGTTGCCCACGCGAGCGTCGATGTCGTCATATCCAACTGCGTCATCAACCTGGTTCCCGACAAGAAGAAAGCTTTTCAGGAGGCATTCCGGGTGCTGAGGCCCGGCGGAAGGCTCATGGTCTCTGACATTGTGCTGCAAAGAAGGCTTCCGGATAAAATTATCAAATCCATTGCAGCTTACGTCGGCTGCATCTCCGGGGCGGCAATGAAAGAGAGCTATCTGGAGGCCATCAAGTCCGCCGGATTTGATGATGTCACTGTCATCGAAGAGTCTGTCTTCCCGCTGGACTGCATGACGAATGACATCACCGGCCAGGCAGTTGTCCAGAGCTTTGGGGATAACGCAGAGGAGATCAAAAAAATCGAAGATTCGATTTCCAGCATAAAGGTCAGGGCAATCAAGCCGTTGGAGATGCTGTAATTTATATTTTTGCCTGTGCTATTCTTATGGGACGTCGCACGCTGCCTGGCACGCAGGCGATGTGGCTCGGGCGCACGGGAGTTACCGCGCGGGCCGCCCCGGCCCCTCTCCAGGCGCGGGCAGGCAGTGCAGCAGGTGCAACGGGCCAACGAGGGTGCACAGTCACTATCCTCCGGTCGCTCTTAGGGACCTATGCAAAATGGGTGATGGGGCAGCCCAGAGGACGGTATCTCCTGCCGCTAGCCGCGCCTCAGGATTGAAGGGTGCAGGTCCTCTCGGCAGGAGGGCTCCTGTATCTATATCTTGATCCTTTGCGCATATCCCAGAGCTGCCAAAAAGTCTTCTTTTTGAAGGTCATATTCTTTTATGATCTCATCAATCTCCATCCCACCTGCTAGTGAGCCGATGATTATCTCCAAAGGAACACGGGTGCCCTTTATGATTGGTTTTCCATGTCTTACCGCGGGATCGATTACAATCCTATCCTCTGGGATTTTTTTCAAGGAAATGCTCAATTGATTCGATGAAATCATAGAAGTCGCTTATATTCTCGGACAAAATCTTATGAGCCAAACGGTCATCGATTCGGCCGTATCTATGGACAATTATATTTCTGAATCCTTTCATCCTTCGCGTCTTTTCTGCCATCTCCTCCGTTAGAATTCCCCTTTCAGCCAGGCGATCCACAAAGCTCTCCTCACTTTCAGGAACGGAAAGGCGCAGGTCCGAGTTAATTATTGAGCATATATCTATAATATTTTCGACGGCAAACTCTATTCTCTTGTAGATGCCATCCTTGATAAGTCCGAGCCCGGCGAATTCCTCGAAGGTTTGGGGCAGATTCGCTTTCACAAGGCTCACGCTCTCCTCGATGTCTGACAATTTGGATCTTATCAACTCAATTCTGAGATTTTTATTTCTTGGCATCATATTCCCTGACCTAAGCAATGGCCTCTATTCCCAGGTAATCGTAATATCTGCGCTTGAAAGATTCAAACTCTTTGATAGTATCATAGGCTTTGTCATATAAAAACGGCGTGTTATCTGAGTAAAGGACCTTTCCCTTTAAAACCTGCATCCTTAAAGGAAGAGGAAGCTGCTGGAAGATCTTGATATCATAGACATCATCAAAGAGATCAGACAGGACCTTCAGCCTGAATAGAGAGGCATCAATATCATCGTAGTATACGCAGATGTCTATATCAGAATCCTCTTTCATCCTGCCTTCGCAGGCTGAGCCATAGAGGATAATAAATCTGATTTTATGGCCACCCAGCGATCTGATCTTGCGGACGGCCCGGTCAATTTTCTCATGTACATTTTCTGACATAATAATCTCTTTATCCATAGTCATTACGAATTTATTCATTATCCGATAACATCGAAATATCATCTTCGATCCAATCTTCAAGGCGCTCTTCCAAATTCAACTCTGAATCTTCTATTTGTTTTAACTGATTGCCATTTTGAATTTTCCAAAGCTTTATTTCGGAAGTCATGAATGCACCATTCTCTTTTTCTGAATCTTTGAGGGAAATCATTCTATCTTGAATTTATCCTTTTCCTGAAGGATTCAATCTATACCTAAAGGTTATACTTGCCTATATTCGTAAACATTTCTTCTTCACCACACCTTCAAATCAATCCCCTCGATCCTCACCATCTGCCCCTCCGAGTGCACCACCACTCCGGAATGCACCTTCTGCATCATGCAGTGATCCGGCAGAAATCGCACCGTCTCGCCCACCTCCGGCCTCCTGCCCCGGCTGACTGTCCCCTCGAAGGCAGCCACCATGCAGATGCCAATGTCCTCCGGCGCCGGCAGGCCGTGCAGCAGGTGCAGCGGGCCGACGAGGTGCACAGTCACTATCCCCCGATCGCTCTTGAGGACCTTTGCAAAGTGGGTGATGGGGCAGCCCAAAGGCCGGTAGCGAAAGACATCTCCCTTCTTCAGCCTCGCCTCAGGATTGAAGGGGTGCAGGTCCTCCCGGCAGGAGGGCTCGCCAGATAGCGGAGCCAGGGCGAAGTCCGCCCGAAGGCCGTCCAGGACACCTATGATCTCCTCAGTCTTCTCAGAGCTGGCAGCAGAGCAGGCCAGCAGCCTTGCGATCTCCTCAGCCCTGCCCGAAAACCTCTCCTGCCTGAGCATGGGGCACCTCTCCAGTCCAGCCACATCCACCAGCCTGGCGGCGAACTCCCGGCAGCTTGACAGTCCGCACTCCCCGCAGTTGTAGCCCGGCAGGAGCTTTTCGATCTGCAACATACTTCAATCTCCTCGCATTGACTATTTTTCAGCTATGATCACTCTGTGCCTCTGCGTCTCTGTGGTTATGTTCCGCAACATTTGCATAATTATCTCCAACCGACCCAACCACAGAGGAACAGAGAAACGACCATGACTTTAGTCGCCCCTGCGCATGAAAATGATCTATTTGTTCTTTGTGCGTCTTTGTGCCTTTGTGGTGAAGGCGTTTTCGCCAGGGCCCGCCCATTGGCCCACGGACTTTCACCACAACGAAGGCACAAAGAACTCACAAAGATGCATTTTCATACCACGCAGAGAACGCACAGACAGAGCCAAAAATCACGGCCTATTCTTTTTACTCCCCAATGTATTCCATGAATCCGTCCAGGTGGCGCAGCACTCCCCGGTGGTGCTCTCTGGAGACCCGCAGCTCTCCGGTGCACAGGGTGCAGACTGCCAGGGGCGGATTGTGCCTGAGCACCATCTCCCCGGAGACATCCGGCCAGCCGGCCATCAGCTCTGCCAGCTCTGCCGAGCCCTTGCCTGTCAGGCCGTTGGCCTCGATGATGCGGCAGCCGGGATTGGCCTCCAAAATGCGCTCCCTGAAGACCTCCCTCTCCGCCTGGGAGACCAGGTCGCCCTTGGTCATGACCGCAGCGTCGGCGGTGGTGAGCAGCGGCCCCACCTTGAGGGGGCTGTTGGGGCCGGTTGTGACGTCTATCACGCAGATGGCCAGGGCTTTGTCCGGATAGGGGGCGCAGCGCAGGCACAGCCCCGCCGTCTCATTGATCAGTATGTCCGCCCCCTGGCCAGCCGCCCAGCCCAGCATCTCATCGAAGTTGTAAATGGCGTAATGGTCCGGGCACATGTCCCGGGAGAGGCCCACCGCCACAGGCACATCCAGCCTCTTGAACCGGGCGTCGTCCTCAGTCCACATGCAGTCGATCTTGACCAGCGCCGGATGCCTGCCCGCCCGGAGGAGGTCCCGAATGGCATGCATAAGGACGGATGTCTTGCCGGAGCCGGGGGTGCCGGCTGCCACCACCATCTTCAAGCTACGACCTCACCCTGGCGAATGGTCTCCCGCAGCCCCGACAGCCACCCATCCACCCTCTCAATATCCTTGAAGACCTTCTGCTCATCCTCACTGGTGCTGATGATCCGGGTTATGCCCCCGTTCTTCATGACTATGCGCCGGGAAGCCATGAGGGCCAGCATGGGATCGTGAGTTACCACCACCACAATCTTTCCCTCGCCGGACAGGAGCCGCAGCGCCTCCTGCTTCTTAATGCCTGCGTTTTCGATCTCATCGATGAGCACAATGGGCGAGTCGCTGATCACAGCTATGTCCGCGACCATGAGAGCCCTCGACTGGCCGCCGCTGAGAATGGTGAGCTGGAAAGCGGGATTTACCGGCTCTCCGGTGAGGGTGTTGGCAATGGCGATGACTCTGTCTGCGACAGCCGGGTCCTTGCCCCTGGACTTGGCGTGCATCCTCAGAAATTCGCCCACAGACATGTCTGCCAGGAAATGCATATTCTGGGAGAGCTGGGCCACCAGCTTCTTTCTGGGGTCGCACCTCAGCTCCGCGGCGGGAGGCTGGCCGTTGATGAGGATTTTGCGCCCGGAGGGAGTATCCGCCCAGGCGAACTGCTCGATGTCTGCGATGAGGGTGCTCTTGCCTGAGCCCGTAGGCCCTACTATCCCTATGATCTCTCCTCTGGCCATCTCTATCCGGCTGACTGAATCGGGATGGCCTTCCTTGTTCACGCCACCCTGAATGGTTAGCGTCAGGGGCTTTATAATTTCATAGGTGATTTGATTCTCTATTTGTGGATTGTGATCGATGCTCTGGCTTGCTACCTGGCATGCTGCTTGACTCATTTTCCGCCCTCCAGAAATTGCACTGCCTTCTCCCAGTCCTTCTGGGATACTGTCAAATCAGGCTTTAGCATATGCAGGCTGTGATCCTCTCTGATCCTGGCCGAGCCGCCACCTGTGATGTTGAGGAGAATGGTCTCTCTTGGGGAAAGCCGCCCCGACTGCACCGCCTGCTGCAGCGCCGCCACCGCCACCGCCGGGGCATTGAGAATGTCGATTTCCTCGCTCTCTTCAAAGAGCTTCTTTGCCTGCTTCGCCTGCCTATCGGTGACGCCGTAGACTTCGCCGCCCGTGGCCGTCAGGGCGTCCTTCACGCCGCCTGGAAGGGCGTAGGGAGGCCTGCGGTTGAACAGGACGTCGTCAAACATCTCCGGGCTGGTGGGTGCAGCCTCCTCACCTTTCCAGGCGTAGTAGATGGGAGCATTGGGAAGGTTCTGGGCCAGGTGCAGCCTGGGCAGAACGGAGCCGTAGCGGCCGTCATCTATCAGCCGCAGGGCCGCCTCCCAGGCGGATATGCCTCCCGTGCCGCTGCCCACCGCCTGGAAGTAGTGGCGGGGGATTTGGCCCATAGTCAGCGCCCCGTCCAGCATCACTGTGCCCATGCCGTCCCGGCGGGCGATGTTCCTGGCTCCGCCCTCGGCAGCGTAGCCGGGGAGCGACTGCACCTTCTCTGCCGCCTGTATGGCATCGTAGTAGTCTCCACGGACTGCAATCAGAAGGGTGTTTGCGGGCGGCACAGTCAGCCACATTCGATAGATGGCTTTCTCCGGCACGAACAGGACCAGCGGCTGGCTGGAGATGCTGGCCACGTGGGCAAAGGCCCTTGCGGTGTTTCCTGCCGAGGCCACCACCAGTTTAGCCTCCTCTCTGAGCTCTTCGCCCCTCTCTCTCAGCATCTGCATGGTGGGGGCTGCCTCCAGGTCTTTGAAGCTGCAGGTGGGCATCTTCGCCCCCCGCTCCGGCCAGTAGCCGTTAAAGCTGATGTATAGGCTCTCCAGCCCCAGTTCCCCTGCCAGGCCGCGGCTTTTGTAGGTGACAGGCGCCCCCTGGACGGCATTGATGATGCCGTTCACAGGAAGCCAGTCCTGGAACTTCCAGATGCCAGGAGCCTCCTTCAACTGAAGCTGCTTTGCCTGGTAGCAGGCGCGCAGGAGAGAGCTGTCATGAGGGCAGCTCTGTGAGTAGCGGGGCTGCACCGACCCGTCGCTCACACACCTCAGCAGATATTCGCCCATGAAAATGGATTTCCGGATTGGAGAATATAACGTTTTCTGTTTAAGGACAAATTGTTTCCTATTTGTGATAATGCATTGAAAGGAGAGTACGTTTGGGCTCAATGATGGGGGTAAAAGATATTAATGCTTCGCTTAGGGTCAGAGTTCATACTCGCAATTCCTCTCTGATCTACCCAAAAGTACAAATATGCAGGGTGCATTGTCCAGATGCATGCCAAATGTGGAGAGGCTGATGAGGGCTGCCTTCCAGTCAGACGAGAGCCTGCGGGAGACGCTCAAGGAGGTGCTGGGGGATCTGGGCCTTTCCGCTCGCGATTTTTCCAAGACCTCCGGCATTGCCCAGAGTACCCTCTACAAGATCCTCTCCGGCCACAGGGAGCCGAATATCACCACCCTGCGCCAGATTGTGAGGACGGTGCGCCAACTGGAGGGCTCAGAGGGCAACTTCATAGCCATCATTGCCGCCCGCCCCGTTCTGGACAAGATATCCGAGAAGAAGATGAAGATCGGCGACAAGATGCTCACCCTGCGCGAATACTCGGCCACCACCATTGAGGAGGCCATCATCGCTGCCGTAAGGGCGGAGCGGGATGGAGCGTCGGCCCTGGTCTGCGCGCCCATCGTCAGCCCCACTGTGGAGAAGCTCCTGTCCATCCCTGTGGCCACCATCATCCCCAAGGA
>CAYQKI010000064.1:7662-9288 GCA_964418105.1 uncultured Methanotrichaceae archaeon
ACTTTTATGCTTTTTTCATTGCTGATTCTGACTGCCCCCTCCTTTGCCCAGAGCCCTCCCGACTATCAGAGCGTGAGCGGGCAGTTTGCCAGAGAGTGGCTCAACAATTCCGGGATTGGCCATCAGATGCCCCTCTCCAGCGGCACAGCCGCCATAGGCAGCATAGCCGGAGAAGGCAGCGGCATCAACAGCAGCGTCACCGGGAGCAATGCCAGCAGCGACAGCAGCAACGCCAGCGACCTGTGGAGCTGGGGCAGCGCTCCCCGGGGCAGCAGCATAGTGGACGGAGAGCTCGTCACCGATCCCAATTACCTGCGCTCCCTCTACAACCTCTCCAGCAACTGGCTGGCCGAGTCCTACACCGATTCAGCCACCGGCCTTCCCGTGGAGGTCTACTCCGACCCGGTCACGGGAAAGACGTACTATGTCCTGCTCAGCCCCACCAGCGGCAAGGCCATCTTCACATACCACACCTATACCGACTCCGGGACGGGCCGGCTGGTCTACGTCTATGTGGACCCCAGCACGGGAAAAGAGGTCACCTCCAGCAATGCGCCTACAGAAATCATCCTCACCCTGGCTGCCAGCCAGACCGAAGGCGGCCAGACGTCCTCCAGCCAGAACGAGCCATGGATAAGGCTATGATGAAATGAAGAGCCTTAAAAATGACGAATGCGAAAGCCTTTTATTTCTCCCCCTGCCACATAGGGCATTTGGGGTCCAGTATGAAGGCTGCATTGGCAGTAGTAATAGTAGTATTAGTAGTAACATCAGCCAGTCTCATGATGGCAGGCTGCGGCGCTCAGAATTCCAGCCGCTTTACCAGCGTTGGCGGAGAATATGGCAGAGGTGTGATCAGCAAAATGCAATCCTCCGGCAACGACACTGCCGCGGCACAGAGCACGGCTGCCGCAGAGGTGGATAGCAGCGGCCTGTGGAGCTGGGGAAGCTCTCCCAAAGGGACCATAGTGGTGGATGGAAACCTGATCGGCGATCCCAGATATACCATGAAGAAGCTCAATCTCTCCGGGAACTGGCTGGATGAGACATTTGTAGATCCTTACGGAACGGGCACATCGGGAGCAACCTACACCGATGCCGAGACCGGAGAGCCGGTCCAGACATACGTGGATACAAGCGGCAGGCGCTATTACACTTACACCGATTCCAGCACCAAGAAGCTGGTCTATGTCTACTTCGATGCCCAGACCGGAGTTCCCTACTACGCCAGCTTCACTCCCCTCTCGCCCGTCAATACCACAGCCGCCAGCAGCAGCACACCTTCGCTGCCGCCCATATTCACCAAGCAGTATCCCTGGTCTTAGGGAGCAGCCGTGGCATTTGTATCATTGGCATATGCAGCGGCGGCAGCGGGCTGCAACGCGAAAAGCTTTTAAGGCTCGGCTGCCATCTAGGCTGCGGTGGGGTCTGTGTATGAAGGTTGCATTAGCAGTAGCATTGGCATTGATGATAGCCTGTCTCATATCATCAGCTTGGGCTCAGAGCATGAGCGGATTTAAGAATGTGGGCGGAGACTCTGGCAGAGAAGCATTGAAAAGCCTCAATGCCGGAGCCGCTGCGAGCCGGTCTGTAGAGAACAATAGCAGCAGCAATGCAAGCAGCAAT
>CAYQKI010000064.1:9388-12095 GCA_964418105.1 uncultured Methanotrichaceae archaeon
GGCCAGTACCTGCCGGGGGTCTAGGCCAGGCATTTGAGACTGCAAAACCACAATTCTTTTTTCAGAAAAGTATTTAACCATTGAACACAATCAATAATGATAATATATTGCTTTGTATGTTAGTTAATCTTGATTCCCTAAAATCTAATGGAGCGAAATGCATACAGTGCAGGTGAAAATAAGTGTACTATAGACATAAGGCAAGCCTATATATTTTATCTAAAGTGCGCCTGAAAAGCTTGCGAATAAACCATAATAAAATAACGAATGCAATATGTCGCGAGGTAATATATGCTTCCTAGAAAGGGCGTAGGATTACAATGTACTGCTTGTTTCTTAATTCTATTTTCTTTTCTATTTATCCAACTTGGAGGAGCTAGTGGTGAGGATTTATCCATATCAGGGACAAAATTTCTTGATATGGATGAAAATGGTGTAAAATCAGCCACTGAACCTGGTTTAGCCGATTATACGATATACTTAGATAAAAATAACAATTCTAAAATGGATTCAGATGAAGATAGCGTTTTAACAGATGAAAATGGCAAGTATAACCTCAATAAGCTTTCTAAAGGTACATATATAATCAGAGAGTCGATCTCAAATGAAGATAAACTCCTCCCCTCATTTCCGCAATCTGGATACTATTCAGTAAATCTCACAGATAAAAACGTTACAGGAAAAGATTTCGGCAATACTATACCGTCATCCTCTGGCAGAACTGATGATCCAGGGAAGAGTCTTTCTATCTCAGGGACAAAATTTCTTGATATGGATGCAAATGGCGCAAAATCAGCCACTGAACCTGGTTTAGTCGGATATGCAATATACTTAGATAATAATAAAAATACTGTCTGGGATTCAGATGAAGATCGAGTTCTAACAGAAGGAAATGGCAATTACACTTTCAATAAACTTTCAAGAGGTACATATACAATTAGGGAGTTAGTTTTAAGCGGCAATAAACTCGTACCATCATTTCCACAATCCGGATACTATTTAGTGAATCTCACAGACAATAATATTACAGGAAAAGATTTCGGAAGCACTATACCGTCACCCATTAGCGAGACTGCTATCTTAATTGTATTAGCACTTTTTGCAGCATTCTTTATAGCAGGAGGATTCTTTGCGCTCTATAGGGGCTTTTCAGAGATGAAGAGCTTGGAGGAAAA
The DNA here is from genome assembly GCA_964418105.1 of uncultured Methanotrichaceae archaeon. Taxonomy (GTDB): domain Archaea; phylum Halobacteriota; class Methanosarcinia; order Methanotrichales; family Methanotrichaceae; genus Methanothrix. The sequence goes on from CAYQKI010000064.1 coordinate 10,564, forward strand.
ACAAAATAGTAATAAAAAGATAAAAATCAAGACTATCCAGATACAAGTGGCATCCGGATTTATCTTGTTGATTTTAGGATTATTTTTATTGATAACTCTTCTTCAATATTCGAGAGACATAACAGGTAGAGGCGCTATATTAGCGAATAACTCGTCTTCTTTAGTAATACCGGGAGTTATAACAATTCTTATTTTCATTGCAGTATTGGCAATGCTTTATACGCAAACCAAGTTAAAGCAAATGGATGATACAAGCGGAATGAGGAAAACCATATCCGGACTACTAGTCGTTGGATTAATTGTAGTAGTCCTTTTTGCCCTAAGCGGAACAATAAATGATGCAAACCAAAATATCATCACTCAGTTCATCCAACTTGTGGGAGTAGTTATCGCCTTCTATTTCGGTTCTAGAGCTACTGAATCTGCTTATAAAGATGCTATATCTGGGAAGGCTGATGAGGGAGATGCGGAAAAGGATTTAGATATCAATAAGGTTACCTATAATAGTAATAAGAAAGAGATAAATATTGAAATATCCAATAACAAAAAAAGAAATTTCACTTTAAAGAAGATTTCAATAATGGAAGGAGATACGGAAATAATTTCTAAGGATTTAGGAGAGAGAGCTAGCGAGACACTTAATTCTCATACAGCTATTGTACAAGACAAAGATGAAAAAATTGAAGAAGGAAAAGAATATAAGATTGTAATAGAAACGAGTATTGGCAAAAAAACAGCTACGAAGACGATAAGGCCTGCCGCGTAATGCTCTCAGTGAAATTCGCGTTTTGTGTTTGCATGATATAATTCCGCTGGCTGCAATCTCCACCCCTGGCCGAAGGTTAGAAGTATCTGCGGCTTCATCCCTTAGCGAAGCCGAATCCAGGGAGGCGGGGAGCAGAGTGCAGATATTCGCAGTGCAGGATGTAAAAGAATCTCTTTTGGGAGGATCGAACAGTGACAGAGCCCTCCCGTGAATTGGCCCAGCTTGAAAAAGCCCGGCAGGTATTTGAGAAGATGCTGGGCTTTGATATGGACAGCCTGCAGAGGAGCAACATACTCCGGAAGGCGGGCGACAACTTCCTGGAGATCCTGAAGATCAGAGGCGAGCAGCAGACGGCGGAGCAGGCCATCTCCTGCTATGAGACGGCTCTGCAGACATATAGTGCCGACCGCCACCCCATCTTCCGGGCCATGACCCTGCGGGGCCTGGGATTTGCCTATGCCGCCTGCGCCGACTGGAGGGACAGGTCCGCTTGCCTCAAGCGCGCCGTATCCTGCTGGGAGGAAGCCCTCTCCCACTACTCCATATCCTCCGCTCCCCAGGATTATGTCTGCATTCAGGAGGGCCTGGGCCGGACCTACCGCAAGCTGGCGGAGATGGAAAAGAGGAAGGACAACGCCGCCAGGGCGGCCCGCGCCTGCCAGCAGGCCCTGGCCCTATGCAGCGAGGAGGACTGCGCTACCCAGTATGCCGGATTGATGGCTGATCTGGGCAGCTCCTACCTCATGCTGGCCCAGGCGGAAGGCCG
>CAYQKI010000065.1:0-12006 GCA_964418105.1 uncultured Methanotrichaceae archaeon
GCGGTTTATGCCCTCCTCGAGACTCTGAGCAGGTCTCCCTGGGGCAGAGTCCTCAAATCCATCAGAGATGATGAGATGGTCTCCCTGTCCCTGGGAAAGAACGCCTTTCATTACAAAGTTCAGGCTATGATCCTGGGATCGAGCATAGCCGCCCTCTCCGGCTCTCTTCTGGCTTTTTACCTTCAGTACATCAATCCCATGAACTTTCAGCCGATAGAGACTTTTTATGCATGGATCATGGTGATAATGGGCGGCAGCGGAAATAATCGCGGGACGATAGCAGGAGCATTTCTGCTCTGGGGATTCTTCAGCGGAACGCGCTTTTTGGAGGGATACCTCTCCTTCGGCCCCTCTGCCGCCGGCGCTACGCGCATGGTCCTCATCGGGGCAATTCTCGCCGCCCTCATGCTTTATCGACCCCAGGGAATAATGGGCAGAAAGGAGGAGCTGGCCATTGGCAGATGAGATCCTTTCGGTAAGGCAGGCCAAGAAGGCATTCGGAGGCCTTCTGGCCGTGGCCGGATGCAGCCTGACTGTAAACAGGGGCACAATCGTGGGCCTCATCGGACCCAATGGGGCCGGCAAAAGCACCCTCTTCGACCTCATATCTGGATTTGTCCGGGCGGATGGGGGAAGCATCGCATTCCGGGGGCGGGAGATCGTCGGCCTGCCTGCTTATCAGATAGCGCGCCTGGGGCTTGTCAGGACTTTTCAGATCCCCAGAGCCCTCATGAGGATGACGGTCCTGGAAAACCTCATGCTGGGAGCTTGCAGCCAGACGGGCGAGAGCGTAGCAGGAGCCCTGTTAAAGCGGCAGGCCGTCCGGATTGAAGAGCAAAAAATCGAGAAAAAGGCGGAAGATATCCTGAAGTTCTTTGATCTCCTGCGCATGAAAGATGAGCATGCCGGCTCGCTGTCCGGGGGGCAGAAGAAGATGCTGGAGATGGCCCGGGCTCTCATGGTCGATCCCATACTCCTCCTCCTAGACGAGCCCTTCTCCGGTGTCAATCCCTCCCTGGCCGAGAAGCTCATCGACCGCATAAAGATCCTCAAAGAGGAAGGCTTGACCATAATGGTAATCGAGCATAGCATACCGCATATCATGGCGCTCTCCGATGAGCTTTACGTGCTGAATAAGGGAGCAGTGCTGGCGCAGGGCAGGCCGGATGAGGTTATCTCAGACAAAAGGGTTCTGGAAGCATACCTTGGTGCAGGATTGTGATTGTGATGCTCGGCCTAAAATCCGTCACCGCAGGCTATACCGATGAAGACATCATCCATGACATCTCCCTGCAGATCGAGCAGGGTGAGATTGTGACCATCATCGGCCCAAATGGGTCCGGAAAATCGACGCTGATGAAGAGCATCTTCGGGCTGACAAGTCTCCGGGGCGGCAGTATCTATTTCAGGGGCCGGGATATCACCGGCAAAAAGCCGGATGAGCTGGTCAGGCTGGGCCTGGCCTATGTCCCCCAGGAGAGGAACATCTTTCCCTCCCTCACAGTGAAGGAAAACCTGGAGATGGGGGCCATCCTCATGAAGGAAAGGATAAAAGAGCGCATGGATTTCGTCATGCAGATCTTCCCTGAGCTTGCATCCAGAGCAGGGCAGAGGGCGGGGAGTATGAGCGGCGGCGAGCAGAAGATGCTGGCTGTGGGCAGAGCCATGGTCACCGAGCCCTCGCTTCTCATGCTGGATGAGCCCTCTGCGGCTCTCTCTCCCAAGGTGATGAGCCAGTTGTTCGCTGAGATCAGGGCCATTAATGAGAGAGGCGTGACCATCCTCATGGTGGAGCAGAACGCCCGCCAGGCTCTGGCCATAAGCCACCGGGGCTACATATTGGAGATGGGAAGAAACCGCCTGGAAGGAGCTGCGAGCAGCCTGCTTGGCAGCCCTGAGGTGGGCAGGCTGTATCTGGGGCGGAAAGCTTGAGCGGCAAAGACCCAATGGATTAACCTCAATCCTATGTCCATCTGCCGCTGCCGGGCAATGCCGCCTGCGAAGTTGCCTGTAGAGCCGCCTACCTGGCCACATCGCTTATCAAATTCGGACTTATTACTGCGCTCTCATCCACAGCCGAGAGGAGCTCGTCGTGAATGGAGCTTTGCGAGTAGTAGAGGGTTACCAGTACGCCTGCTTCTTTGGCAGCCTCGATGGCCGGCAGAAAATCGCTGTCTCCTGTTACTATAACCGCCTTCTGTATCATCCGTCCGCAGCTCAGCCTCACCAGGTCCACCGCCAGGGCGATGTCTACCCTCTTTTGAATGAACTCCCCGCCGATGCAGCCCAGCCGGCCCAGCTTCACCTCAAATCTGGGCAGCTTTCTCAGGGTATAGACGAACTTGTCCATTGAGGCAAACCTGCGGCGCTCCTCCTCAGTAGGGGGGCAGCTCTGATACGGCATGCAATTATAGTAATAGGTTCTGAGCCGCTCATAGCTGCCGCAGAGGATATCCGAAAATCCTGCCAGATCTATCTTGGGTTTTCCAAAATCAACATCAAGAATCTTGGTTAAATAAGCACCATCAATAAATACCGCTGCACGGTCAGTCAAAACTATTTCCCACCCTCAGATCATTATTACTGCCATCCCCTCCGAACGGCAGTGGCCATTATCCTCGACACCATCTCTCATCCAATGCTATATCTAATTTTTGATCAGTCACTTGGTCTATCATATCCAATCCATTGTTGCCTGTCAATTCTTCAATCATCTATAAAAATATATGGTATGCATAATGCATTAGGACATAAACGCCTGCATCTGGGCAAAGCATGGGGTAGAGCATCCATGGGGTTTTAAGGTGCGCGACAGACATCTGCGATTTGCATCTGCGCGAGGCCGGGAGTTGATCCGGCCTGATGCTCTTCTTGTCCAAATCCTAGCTCTCTACTATCTCCACCAGTTCTATGTCAAAGATCAGAGTCTGCTCACATAAAGGATGGTTGGCATCCAGTGTGATAATGTCCCCTTCGATCTCTGAAATCTGAACGGGTATGGTGACCCCATTGGATGCGCATACCTCAAGGCTCATTCCCTCTGCAGGCACTACGTCATCTGGAAGATCCTTTCGATCGACCCTGATCACTTTGTCGTCCCGGTATAATCCGTAGGCTCTTTCAGGAGGAATTTCAACGGTTTTGGATTCCCCAGGGCTCATTCCCAAAATTGCCTCTTCAAATCCGGGAATCAGATTTCCGCTGCCCAATTTGAACTGAAGGGCATCGCTACCCTCTGAGGTGTCAACGACAACTCCAGTGCCCAGCCGGCCTGTGTAATGCACCTTTACAGTGTCGCCATTCTTTGCCTGAACCATATTCAATTCACCTCTCAATCGATTCGACTCTATTTAATCTATCTGCATTCTCTCTCTCCACAGAAAAAGCCTTTGCATTAGAGAGAAGGCCTAATATCCTAGAAGCAATAACTTTTATGAAAAGAAGAATGAAGGAAAGAAAAGAGAAAACGACTCTAAGCGAATGGGTAACTGTCCAACAAGGTGAAATTGAGATATGAGACGATGGAAGTCTGACCGAGGGCTGGAGGCCAGGATGCTGCTCACCATGTTTCTGCTGGGCGTGCTCTATCTGGCCTTTCTGGCCTTCCTGCTGTACATGAACGTGAGCCAAATAGGGATTATCCTCTTCATGGGCGGCTTTATGTTCCTGCAATATTTCTACTCCGACAAGATGATCCTCTCCTCCATGGGAGCCAAGATCGTCTCGGAGAGCGAGGCTCCAAGGCTCTATGAGATGGTAAGAAGGCTCTGCCAGAACGCGAACCTGCCCATGCCCAGGATCGCTGTGGTGAGAACTGACATGGCCAATGCCTTTGCCACCGGGAGGAATCAGAGCCATGCCGTGGTGGCTGTGACCACCGGCATCATGAATAGGCTCAATGCGCAGGAGCTGGAAGCGGTGCTGGCCCATGAGCTGACTCATGTCAAGAACCGGGACATGATGGTCTTGACCATTGCCACATTCCTCTCCTCAATCGCACAGATAATTGTGCAGTGGCTGCCTTTCATAGGCTTTGGCGGTGACGATCGCGAGGGCAATTCAGCCGGGGGGGCTGCTCTGGCGTTTGTGGTCTCGCTGGTGGTCTGGATAGTGAGCATCATACTCATCCGCACCCTCTCCAGATACCGGGAGTTTGCGGCGGACAGGGGCGCGGCCATTATCACCGGCCAACCTGCGAATCTAATCTCAGCACTCCAGAAGATCAGTGGCCAGAGGGTTGCCAGAGAGGACCTGCGCCGGGTGGAGGGGCCTGTGAGCGCCCTGTTCATCACTCCCGCCATATCCGGGGGCATCATGAAGCTGTTTTCCACCCATCCGCCACTGGAGGCCAGGGTTGCAGCCCTGGAGAGAATTGAGATGGAACTTGAGGCCTGAGACGGGGGAAGGCAGAGGATGGGATTTCTGGACGCACTGCTGGGCAAGACAAAGCTGCCTGAGGCCAAAACCGACAAGCTCTTTGCCATCTCCACAGCGGCGATCACCCTGGAGACAACCCTGGGCTACCGGCCGGATGGAGCTGCCGCAGTCTGCATCAAGCCGGTGGACTCCTCCCGCTACGAAGCCGCCCGGACGGAGGTGGAGGAGCTGCTCAAATTGAGCATGAAGGATACAGGCACCAATTACAGCATCCAGAAGGATGAGTATCATTATGTCTGGGTGGTCCTGTCCGATCCGGACTTTGAGGACCTGGTGACTGGTGTTCAGATGGTATCCCAAATCCTGACAGAGCAGGGCTTCGGCACGCAGCTTCTGGCTGCCGTCTACCGCTTCAAAGGGGAAGCTACCCTCTACTGGATATACAACTTCAAGCAGGGGGCCTTTTACCCCTTTGTGCCAGACAGAGGGCGGGAGAGAGATACCTTGCGAGAGCTGCGGCTCAAAGCCATCATGGCAAAGGAGATGCCCATAGAGAAGGACGAGAGCCGGTGGTATCCCATGTGGGGGATGCCATTATAATTACATTCTCTTGGATGCCGTTGCGTTGCCTCTGGCCAGTTCCAGTCCCTGTGCTCCCGTCCTCATTATGTAAGTCCCGGCCAGGGTACTGTTCTTAAGGAACAGGTCCAGGTCGTACTGTTCGCTCTCTGCCCCCTCATACTCCGGCTGGGCGGACTTGACCGCCAGGAGCAGCTCTTCCTCTGCAAACGATCCGCTGGCGCTCATGGAAACAGCCGAACTGCCCCGGGTCAATGTGCCGAAGCCCATGAACTTGCCCTTCCCGGAGGACCAGAGGGTCAGGTCCAGCGCCCTATCTCTCAGCTCCTGGAAGCGAAATGTCCACTTTCCGCTTATGGCGTCTTCTTCTTCCTGTTGCAGGGAAGGTGCTGCATCGCTATCATTGCCGGACACCTGTGCCTGGCCGGTGCTGCTGTTATTCTCCTGAATTGTCTGCGTCCTGGGCACAGTTTCAGGCACGTCCATGTTCGGTGCAGTTATTTTAGGAGTTGGCATGTCCATATTGGCAAAAGGTATGGTGGGCTCTGCAATAACTCCGGCCTCAACTCCGGCGGCTGCAGGCAGGCTCTGAAAAATCAGACATAGGAATAAGCTTGAAGACAGCTTCATTCTAATTTCCTCGCTCACTGCCCATTTGCCTGGCAAGGGATTTTAACCTTTGGCCCGGACACATCAAAAGCAGCCAAATCCATCACAGTCCACCGTACCTCCTCGCATGCTCCCATGCCTGCTGCCCCTGGGGAAACTTATTGCGATGGCTGTAGATGGATATATCCTCGCGAGAAAAGAGCTTTCTGTCCTCGCCCACCGGGCAGACCTTGATGCATATGCCGCAGGGGGAGATGCCCCGGCGGTTCAGATCGGCGCTGTGCTCGGCACAGCTTTTCTTGTCTGTGAGCCCATCAGGATAGTCTTTTTCGTCCAGGGCCTGGGCCGGGCACATCTTCACGCAACGCATGCAACGGGTGCACAGGTCTACCCCCAGGAGCGAATCGGCGGGCAAGCATGCTGCGGTGAAGACAGAGCCGAAGCGCACACGCGGCCCGTAGCGAGGGGTGAGCAGCATGTTATTGGTCCCGAAGCTGCCCAAGCCCGCTAAAAAGGCGGCGTGGCGGTGAGAGAAGAAGGCTACCGGGCTATTGAGCAGGGCCTTGATGCCGGCATAGCCATCCCTGGGAACGAATATGGAAGGATAGCCCTTCTCAGTGAGAAATCCGGCCAGCCTGTATGTGTACTGGTCCAGCAGGGAATTGACGGTATTGTACAGTTCGCGGTAGTAGATGGAGGGAGAGGTCTCCAATACAGGCAGCGACACCGGCAGTCCGATAACTATAACCGACTTTGCCTCAGGAAATATAGATTGGGGATAGAAGTCCTCAGGCATCCAGGGCTGAAAGCGTGGGCTCTCCCACCGCTCCACGCCGGCCACTCCTACCAGTGGGATCTCCATCCTCCGGCACCAGTCCATTACCTCTCTCTTCAGCTCTTCGCTCATGGATGTCATTATGCTCTTCTACCCATAAAAGGCTCTGCACATAGCATCACGTCATTTAATGATGAAAGTTTTTATTCTATCATTATTATGAGTAAACAAAGGCAAGCGTTATATAGTTTTTAACTCTTAATGCTGATACAATGAAACGAAAGAAAGGAGCAGCGATTTTTCCGCCAATAAGGCCCAGCATAGCCAATGAAGTGGTTTTATGATGGAAAATAATCTCGATAAAAGAAAGCTCGATGATATCATTAAAAAATACGAAGGAAGAGATGGGTTTTTGATTCAATTGCTCCTGGATCTGCAGGAGGAGTTTTCCTGGCTGTCCAGGGATGCCCTCCAGGAGGTATCTTTGAGGCTGAAGATCCCCAGGAGCCGGATATTCAGAGTGGCCAGCTTCTATAAGGCCATGAGCCTCTCACCAGTGGGAAGACATAAGGTCAGCGTCTGCATGGGGACCGCCTGCCAGGTGCGGGGAGCCCAGAGGCTTCTTGACAAAACAGAGATGAAGCTGGGCATTAAGCCGGGTGGGACCACCTCGGACGGGAATTTTACATTGAACCGGGTCAACTGCCTGGGATGCTGCGCCATCGGTCCGGTAGTAGTAGTTGATGACGTCTATCATGGCCGGGCAGACAGCAAGAAGTTAGATCAAATTTTAAACCAGGCTCAATAGATGTCGCATGGCCTGGTGGGTGAGGCCGGGCGAAAAAGAGAGGCCCAGATATCAAGGCAACGGATCATGGCATTGGATCACAGCATTTAATTGAGGGATTGAGGGCGAGATGGCAAGGCTTACATCGATTCAGGACCTAGAGATTTTAAGAAATAGACTCGAGCACAAAAGAGACCCTAATATTAAAGAGGTGGCCATCTGCGCCGGCACAGGCTGCCTGGGCCTGGGGGCCAAAAATGTCATTGAGGCATTCAAGACGGAGCTGGCAAAAAGAGGCCTGGACGGAAGGGTGAGGATCAAAGAGACCGGATGCCCGGGATTCTGCGAAAAAGGAACTTTGGTGGTCATTAATCCTCCCGGCATATTCTATCTGAAAGTACAGCCTGCGGACGTCCCGAATATAGTGGAGGAGACTCTTATTAAAGGGGAGGCTGTGCAACGCCTTCTCTATGAGGACCCGGCAACCGGACAGAAGGCCATGCTGGAAGAGGACATACCATTTTACAGCCATCAGATGCGGCTCTTAATTAAAAATAATATAAAAATAGATCCAAAAAATGTTGAGGATTACATCGCCCTGGGAGGCTATGCTGCCCTGGCTCGCGTCCTGTCTCAAATGACCCCCCAACAGGTCATAGATGAGATAAAAAGGTCCGGGCTGAGGGGCCGGGGCGGCGGCGGCTATCCCACTGGCAAAAAATGGCAGGCAACAGCCAGCGCACCCGGTGATTGCAGGTACGTCATTGTCAATTGCGACGAAGGAGACCCAGGAGCCTTCATGGACCGGGCGCTCATGGAGGGCAATCCGCACAGCGTCATAGAGGGGCTGATCATAGGGGCCTATGCCGTGGGATCTCATAGCGGCTACATCTACGTGCGCATGGAGTATCCCCTGGCAGTGCAGAACACAAAGATAGCCCTCCAGCAGGCCAGGGAGCTGGGCCTGCTCGGCAAGGACATCCTGGGCAGCGGATTTGACTTCGACGCCGCTGTACACCGTGGTGCAGGGGCCTTTGTATCCGGCGAGTCCACCGCCCTCATGAATGCACTGGAGGGCAGAGTGGGCGAGCCCAGGCCCAAGTACGTCCATACCTCGGAGAGCGGACTGTGGAGCCGGCCCAGCCTGCTCAATAACGTAGAGACCTGGGCCAATGTGCCACTCGTCATCAACCTGGGAAGCGACTGGTTCTCCTCCATAGGCACACAGTCCAGCAAGGGCACCAAGATCTTCTCCCTGGTGGGAAAGGTCAACAACACCGGCCTGGTGGAGGTTCCCATGGGAATCAGCCTCTCTGATATCATCTACAAGATAGGGGGCGGCATCTCCGGAGGAAAGAGGCTGAAAGGAGTGCAGACGGGAGGGCCCTCCGGGGGTATGATCCCTGCCCGGCTGCTGAACACACCCGTAGACTATGACGAGCTGACCCGCCTCGGCTCCATGATGGGATCGGGCAGCATAATAGTCGTGGACGAGGAAACCTGCGCCGTGGACCTGGCCCGCTACTTCGTGGATTTTCTCTGCGATGAGTCCTGCGGCAAATGTCTTCCCTGCCGGGAGGGGCTGAAGCGTATGCGTGAGATCCTGCAGGCGACGGTGGAAGGCAGGGCTCGGGAGGAGGACCTGGCCGCCTTGCGTGATGTCTGCGACCTGATGAGGAAGGCATCCCTCTGCGCCCTGGGCCGAATGGCAGTCAATCCCGTTCTGAGCACTATGGCCTATTTTCCGGAGGAGTATCAGGCTCACGTAAAAGAGAAGAGATGCCCTGCTGCCTCCTGCAAGGCACTCATCTCCTATACCATTGATCCGGCTATCTGCATTGGATGTGGCCTGTGCCTGAAGAACTGCCCAAAAAGCGCAGTTGTGGAAATGGAGGATGGCATCTGCTCCATTGACCAGTCGCTGTGCAGCCGCTGCGGAATATGCTTTGAGGTCTGCCCGCCGCGGACGGGAGCTGTGAAGAAGATCTCTCCCGCTCTTTATCCTCTTCATCCGGAGGAGGGTAAAGGAGAAGCAGGGCAAGATTGCAGGGAAGGTAAAGGTGAGTGCAAAAAAGGTAGAGGTGAGTGCAGGAAAGGGGGGAACGGGCTGTGAAGATAGCCCTCACAATCGATGGATTGAATATCGAGGTATCCGGCCCGGCCAGCATACTGGAAGCGGCAGGGCAGGTGGGCATAAGGATTCCCACGCTCTGCCATCACCCTGCACTGAAGCCCTATGGCTCTTGCCGTCTTTGCACTGTGCAGATTGAAAATCAGGGCAGAAAGAGGTTTGTCACTGCCTGCAATTATCCTGTGGAAGACGGGCTGGTGGTGAGCACCAACTCTCCCGAGGTGCTGGCCATCAGAAGAATGATCATCGAGCTGCTTTTAGCTGCCTGTCCGGGGGAGAAGAGGCTCCTTGACCTGGCCAGCGAATATAAAGTCCATGGGATCCGCTTTGATCAGGAGAAGGGAGACTGCATACTCTGCGGGCTGTGTCATCGTGTCTGCGAAGAACTGGTGGGAGTCTCGGCCATAAATGCTCAGAATCGTGGCGTGGATAGGAATGTTGACACGCCGTATGGAGAACTATCCGAAGAGTGCATCGGATGCGGGGCTTGCGCGATGGTCTGCCCCACCAGCTCCATCACCGGCAGAAGGAACATCTATCCGCTCACTGCTGCCGAGGTCAGGGAGATTGAAGGGCAGGAGCTTTGCGGGGAGAGGGATGGCATCCTCGGCGTCTATAGCCGCATTTTCGCAGGAAAGAGCGGCATAGACGGGCAGGATGGAGGAATGGTCTCCGCCATACTCTGCCGGGCCCTGGATACTGGCACAATCGATGCAGCCGTGGTGGCCATAAGAGACGAAAGATGCGGCGCTGTGGCCGTAGCGGTAAGGGGCGCATCTGCGATAATGGATGCCAGAGGGACCAAATATGTGCGAATTTCCGTCCTGCCTGCCCTCTTGCAGGCTCTTATAGAGGGCGCGAGAAGCATCGCCGTGGTCGGTACACCCTGCCAGGTCAGAGCAGTCCGCAAGCTGCAGAAAACGGGATACTTCCGGGAAAGCTTTCCAGGCGCAGAGATATTTATCGTCGGCCTCTTCTGCTTCGAGAGCTTCGATTACGGCAAGCTGAAAGAGCATGCCTCCAGTCTATGGGGAATCAACATCGACGCCGCGGAGAGGATGCAGATCTCCAGAGGGCGGTTCAGGGTGAAGGCAGGGGCAAGAGAGTACTCCTGCCGGGTGGGGGAGCTTGGCGCAGATGTGAGAGAGGGCTGCCCGTTCTGCGACGATCTGGTCAGCCGTCTGGCCGACATCTCCGTAGGGTCCATTGGCAGCGCCGAGGGGTATTCTACAGTGATGGTGCGCTCTGAAAAAGGAAAAAGGCTGCTGGAAGGAGTGGCTTTTGAGCCAGGAGAGGCCAGCCGGGGCGATGTGGCTTCTATAGCCGCCATTAAAAAGGCAAATGCAGATAAGAAATTGGCCTGCCTAATCGAAACATCTATACTTGATCAGTACTCTTCATAGGTTCATGGACTACTCATTCAAGCGCGGCTTCAAGCCCGATATGGGAAGGATTCGCAGTGTGCTGGAGGAAGAATTTCCTGGGGAGATGAAGGAAGACGGTGGCGTCATATCATTCAGCTCTGGAGCCTTCAAGAGCATATCCGTCAGAATTGAAGGAAAGAAGCTATGCGTAATCACCGAATCAGACCCATCTGCTCCGGATCAGGTGATTTTAGATACCAATAAACGGTTCAGGAATTTCCTGGAGAAGGCCACCGGCTACACTGCCAAGCAGAGGCTGCAAATGGCAAAGAAAGAGGTCTCCAAGGCTGATGAATGAACGAGAACTGCCGGGATTTTTAGCAAGTCAAAAAGATAAGACGATTTTTATATGATACTCTTTTTATGGCCTGAACACGCCGCTTGATTTGGCTATGCAGTAGCTGATAGGGCAGCTCTCCGTGCCGGACAGCCCTTCTGAGCTTGGAGGCTTTCTGGCTTTGTCAACAAGATGCAGGTTGCAGGGAGCGTGGTGATTGCGCATCATAAACGGCTATGTGAGACATTTGGCTGGACGTCCGGTCGATAAAGATAATGATTCGATCAACTTATTGGATCAACTACCTCTGAGTACTTCGCAAGATACTCAACCGATTTTCTGGCAAGATATTGGTCAAAGTCGATCATCTCCATAGGGTATGAAAGGAATAATTCTACCTTCCTCTTCAAGCCTATGGATTTCATGTCTTATGAAATTACTTAGGCCGGATTTCCAGCGATTCAATACGGCCAGCACGCCCGCCTGCCCCCCCGCGCGCGTGCGGGGGCTCGTGTGGGCTGGCGGGGGCACGGGCACATGCATGGTTTTGGTGAGGACGGCGTCTTTGTCATGATCCCAAACCCGCATCACTGATAGATGGAAAGCAGGTGACGTTTTAAACTTGCTTCAATCGGAAGCCATAATGGCCTATTTATACGATTTATACCAGCGCTCATACTCCTTGTGGGTGGCGAAGCAGTGCAGTATGTAGATTTGCGTTCCTATTATATTGTAGACTATCCTCTCCTGCTTGGTCACCTTTTCTGCGTGGCAGGGTATGCCGTGCTTCATATGTTTTCGAGGAGGGGCCTCTTGCATCTTCTCAAGGTGCCTGATGAATTGAGATCTCAGCTCTTGCTCCAGGTCCGCAATCTCCTTTCGAGCAATATCTGAAAAGATAAGTTTCATAAAATCCCCGGGCTAAACCTTGGCGATCTTCTTTATGTCCTCGAGAGAATATGTCTTGGTCTTACCAGACACGATATCTTCCATCTCTATCTCGACCGCCTTGTGCACCAGGGACAGCTCTTCCTCCTCGATCATCCG
>CAYQKI010000066.1:0-12004 GCA_964418105.1 uncultured Methanotrichaceae archaeon
AGAGGAATATCCAGTAGACCAGGGTGTTCAGAACCGTAAGCGGCACACCTACCCGGGCGAACTCCAGAAAGGTGATGGTCTCCCCGCTCTTCTCCGCATTCTGGATGATGATCACGTTGCTCGCCGCCCCCAGTATGAAGAGGTTTCCGGCGATGGTCGAGCCCGCCGCCAGGGCCATGAGCGCCTCTGCCGACGGGTGGCCCAGCAGCGGCTGGAAGAGGGCCACGAAGGGCACATTGGATATGACCTGGCTGACGATCACACTGAAGGACAGAATTACCGGGATGCTGCCCAGGTCCGCCTGCCCGCCGGCTAAAAGCTGCTGAATGAGCCCCGACCTCCAAACGCTATCCATGAGGACGAACATGGCAGCAAAGAAGATGAGGGTGCACCAGTCGATATTTTTAGCGATCTCCAGCCTCCGCTCGCTGAAGATCAGTACGGGAAGAGCCGAGATCACGGCAATGTAAGTCAGGTGAAACTGCTCTCCCTGCCCCAGGAGCACAGCCGCGATCTTGGCCAGGATGAGCAGGAAGAGCATAAGAAACGATATCTCGGAGAGGCGGGCCAGGCGGGGATCGGATACGGCCTGCTTTCCAGAGGCGAGGCTTGTGATGCCACTGATTTTATCGTTGTCTCTGCTGCCATGGTAATCATTATCGCCGCCATTATTACTACTATTATCACTACTACTACTACCTTCAGCCTTAAACTGCCCTCTATAAAAGACTCTGAGCAGCAGGTAGGCAAAGAGCAGATTGATCACCGTGGGCAGCAGCAGATACTGCAGGAATGTCCAGAAGGGATTGGACAGATCCCCATTGACGGCGATGAGCAGGTTCTGGGGATTGCCGATGGGGCTTGCTACGCTGCCTATGGTCACGGCGAAGGCCAGGGTGAGCAATAGCAGCTTGGCGGATATCTTCAGAGCCCGGGCCAGATAGATCATGAGAGGCGTGCCGATGATGGCCAGGGTGTCGTTCATGAGCAGGGCGGCGAGAAAGCCCATTGAGAAGATGATGATGATCATCAATTGGTCAAGGCTCCTGGCTCTGGTAAAGAGGCGGCTGAAGAGGGCCAGCAGGTAGCCGCTCCTCTGCATGGCCTCGCCTATGACAAACATTCCCGCCAAAAATATCATGACATCCGGATTTATGGCCAGCAGGGCATCCTCCGGCGATATCTGGCCGGTGAGCAGGACGGCCAGGGCGCCCAGCAGCATGATCTGCCAGATGGCCAGGCTTCTGCTTTTGGCCTGCCGCACAGCAATCAGGATCAAGACCGCAGCCAGAGAGAGAACGGAGATGTTCGAGCCCAGTTGAGTGATCCAGTCAGCCATGCGCGAGCACCGCCATTTGTGGGCGAGCAGAAATAGCTTTCCATCTGTCCATCTCCATATATTCTGGGATATAGATCTGCAGATCTGAACCTGCAAATATAAATAGAAAGAATAGGATGATTTTTCGTGTCATGGAGTGCAAGCCTATGAATTACCTGGATCATTTCCATAAGATAGTTATTAATATACTAATAGTATTTATTACTCTTGTCGTTTTTCTTGCAACACTGGATCTGATCTATCTGATACTCAAGGACGTTCTTTTTCCGCCGTTCATGCTTTTGGAAGCAGGCGAGCTTCTCGATATCTTCGGATATTTCCTTCTGATACTGATCGGAGTAGAGCTTCTGGAGACTCTCCGCATCTATCTCCGGGACCATGCCTTAAACGTCCAGGTGGTCCTGCTGGTCGCCATGATCGCCATCGCCAGGAAGGTGATCACCTTAAAGGTTGAAGATACCGAGAGTCTGACGTTGATAGGAATTGCATTTATAATTGCGTCCCTTGCAGCAGGATACTACCTGGTCAAGAAGTGCCAGGACGAAAAGGCATGCAAAATATTATAACCATAAGGGCCGGCAGGGAATTCATTCAATTTGTAACATATATTCCTGACCGACACCCTTATAGCTTCCTTTAATGCTACATGCTACCACACGGCACAGGCACTGCACGCGCTAGGTACCGCAATACACAGGTGTTACGCATGCTCGGCATTGATGATCCATGGATCTGGGGCGTCTACCTCCTCTGCATTTTCAGCACGCTCTTATGCGTGGTCTACGGAGTAGTTAACTGGAATCGCGGGGAGGAAACAGAAGCCCTTGAGATCAAAGAGGAAGCCGCCTGGGAAGAGGGCGAGGAAGAGATGCAGGAAAAGGAGTTGGGGATGTGATTTGGCCCGGGATGTGACTTGAATGAATATTCTACTTCTCAATCTTATCATTCTCATCTACCTCCTGATAACCCTTTACCTGGGCTATCGAGGCTGGAAGTCGACCAAAGACTCGGAGGGCTACCTGGTGGCGGGCAGAAAGACCCACCCCTACATCATGGCCATGAGCTACGGGGCTACATTCATCAGCACCTCGGCCATTGTCGGCTTCGGTGGCAACGCCGGCCTCTTTGGAATGGGCCTCTTATGGCTGACCTTCCTCAACATCTTCGTCGGCATCTTCGTGGCATTCGTGGTCTACGGCAAGAGGACACGCAAGATGGGCCACAACCTCGGTGCCATGACATTCCCGGAGCTTTTAGGCAAGAGGTACGACAGCCGGTTCATCCAGTACTTCTCCGGGCTGGTCATCTTCCTGGGAATGCCCCTCTACGCCTCCGTGGTCCTGATCGGAGCGGCGCGATTTATGGAGACAACGCTGGAGGTAGACTTTGATGTGGCTCTTCTCATCTACTCGGTAATCATCGCTGCCTATGTGGTCTGGGGAGGCCTGAAGGCAGTCATGTACACCGATGCCATGCAGGGGACGATCATGTTCGTGGGAATGGTGTTCCTGCTGGTCATGACCTACAGCCACCTGAGCGGGATCACTGCAGCCCATCAGGCTCTGACCGGTATGGCTGATCTGGTGCCTGCCAAATTTGCGGCCATGGGGCACGCCGGCTGGACGGCCATGCCCGTGTCCGGCAGCACCTGGTGGTGGACGCTGGTCTCGACCATCGTCCTGGGAGTGGGGATCGGAGTGCTGGCCATGCCCCAGCTCGTGGTGCGCTTCATGACTGTCAAGTCCAACCGGGAGCTGAACCGGGGTGTATTGATAGGCGGAGTGTTCATCCTCATGATGACCGGCGTCGCCTTCACCGTGGGAGCCCTCTCCAATATCTACTTCCTGCAGAACATGGGAAATATCTCCATCAACATCGCCGCCGGAAATGCCGACAGCATAATTCCCATCTACATCAATGATGCCATGCCGGAGTGGTTCGTCTACCTGTTCATGCTCACCCTGCTCGCCGCGGCCATGTCCACATCAAGCTCACAGTTTCATACCCAGGGAAGCGCCATCGGCAGGGATGTCTACGAGACGCTGACCAACCAAAGGGGGAGCACATCCATATTGATCACCAGGTCCGGAATAATAGTGGCCGTGGTGATTGCCGTCATGCTGGGCTATATTCTGCCGGAGAATATCATCGCCCGGGGCACAGCCATATTCTTCGGCCTGTGCGCCTCCGTCTTCCTGCCTGCCTACACTCTGGGTCTGTACTGGAAGGGTACCACCAAGGCCGGAGCCATAGCCGGCCTTATCACCGGGACAGTGGTGACAGCCTTCTGGTATCTGTTCATCCATAAGGCCGAGGCAGTGCCTCTGGGAGTATCCAAGATGCTGCTGGGCCGCGATGTGCTGATCGCCGATATGCCCTGGCCGGTGGTCGATCCCATACTGGTGGCCATGCCATTGGCCTTTTTGGCCACGATCGCCGTGAGCCTGGCCAGCAAGAAGCTGGATAAAAAGCATCTGGAGGACTGCTTCAAGGGGATAAAATAGATTTTTATTTTTCCAATCAGCTCTTTTTTTTTTAATGATCCAATGTGGTACGAAAATGCCTTCTTTAGCCCAGAACCAGAAAAAGCTAAAAGCCAGGGCCGCATCCACATTCGCAGGAGATGACATGATGAGGCATATGGCAATCACCGCAGTTTTATTAATTCTCATTTTAGCGGCACCCGCACTCGGAAACATGACAGAGTACCAGAGGGGTGTGGCCAACGGGCTGAAGATCGGCCTGTTCATGGGCGAATACTACGGGCGCGGCCAGTACGTGACAGACTACGCCGGGCAGTTCAATACCTACCTGGAAAGCTACAATCAGTTCATATGGACGGCTTTTTCTGACAACATGACACTGGTAAATGAATTCAACCTCACGCCCATTGCGGTTCACCTCAAGTCTTCCAGCACGGGGGTCCTCAAGCCGGATGCGAGCGGAAGGATACTCGGCTATCCCGCCGACTCCTACTTCACCTGGGTTGGCGCCGTCCCGGGAACGACTCCTGAGAACGCCGGCAATGCCCTGCCAGGCGTTTGAGCGCAGGAACTTTTTTCATTTTATTTTCGATTATATAATAGGAATCGCTCTACCAAAGGTTGATATCCTGCGGCAGATATGAACTGGGCATCCATGCACATCGACCTGCCCCGCCGTCCGGGCAAGAGAGACTGGCCGGTGATCGCTGCAATGCTCCTGATCATCCTGCTCATGTACTACATCTGGCCGCTCCTCGACGGCCTGGTGCTGGGGCTGGTCTTCGCCTATGTGGGCCGGCCCGTGCGCGATCTCTTCCAGAGGAGCCGGCGGGCGGGCAGTATCGCCGCCGTCATCTGCATAGTTGTCCCGATATCCGCCATCTTCGCAGCCGGCATCATCGAGGCCTCAAATCAGATCAGATGGCTGGACAGGCATCAAAGGGATATCATCTCCATCATCACCGAGTTTATCTCCTGGGTGCACATCCCCGCAGCCATATTGGATGAGCTGTCCCGGGAGATGGCCAATTTGATGGGAATGGGCGTCAATCTGCTGGCCAATCTGCCCCTCTTCAGCCTGGGCTCGACCATCACCCTGGGCTTCATCAACCTGCTCATCGCCTTTTGCGTCTGCTACTTCCTGCTCCTGGACGGCGACCGCCTGGCGCATGCAGCCGCCTCACTCTTCGACCTGGACATCTCCAGCCTTGAGATGCGCTGCCTGACCAGAATCGACGGCATCCTCTGCGGCATTTACACGGGCAGCATCTACACCGCCATCGCCGGCGGGATCACATCCGTGGCCATCTTCTACCTCTTCTCCGTGCCCCGCCCCTTTGCCATGGCCAGCATCGTCTTCCTGGCGGGGATGGTGCCCTTTCTCACCTGGCTGGTCTTCATCCCCACAGCAATAGGAAGGTACATCGAGATCGGGCCTCTGGATGCCCTGCTCTTCTTCCTGGCCGCCTCCATTCTGGTGCATGTGGCGGAGCTGGTCATCCGGCCTTACATCGTCTATGCCAAGTCTTCTCTGCATCCCCTGCTGGTGCTGCTGGCCTTCCTGGGCGGCGGCCTGGTCGCCGGCATATCCGGATTCTTTCTGGCTCCGGCTATGGTGGGTGTGGTGACAGCCATCTACAGCGAGGTGAGAAATGACCGGCAGACCGGGCAATTGTCATCCGACTCGCTGATGAAAAGTGGTCAGGAGACGGCAGAGCTGTAAAATGGTACGATAAAGATAACGGCTGAACTTTGCAGGATAAGAGCCGCTGCTCAGCAAGCGCTCTTCGTTGATAGCCGAATACCCGAAAAGTATTTATTCGTTGATCGCAGGGTTGTATATGGCAAAAGTCATATTCTAGTCTTCCCTCCTACACCAAGGCTTTTGCCTCCCTCCTTTTCAAATGTAGTATATTCTTTCTCTCGCAAAATCCGTATATACTTGGCAGTATCATCTCCGGCAAATGGACGCTGAAAGCCGCCTCTCGACCGTTGCTGAAATGATCTGCGATCACATCAGCCTGAGCGGGCTGGATGGCATTGACAGTCTCCTCCAGGCCACGGCAATTTCTAAGAGCGACTTTAAGGCGCTGGAGCCCCTCGAATTCGATGGAGAGATATTCGCAGTGGACGGCTCCAATGCCCCCATCTCCAACTGGTCCACAGCCAGCGTCAATTTCATCCGGGCAGGCTATGCCGTCTACCGGGGGAGAGAGTGGCAGAGGACTGTCATCACCTTCGACGATCTCTTCATGGCCGACCAAAAGATGATCGATCGCATGTTCAATCCCTACCTGGAGGGGATCTTCGGCCTCACTAAAGTGGACTTCAAGGAATCGGACCTGGACCGGCTGTCCAGCTACTACCGGGAGATGCAGGAGTACATCGCCATTAATGACGCCCTGGATCACACATGTGCCGGGGATGTGATCCTTTACGATGGCAGCTTTGAGGTCTTCGAGCCCCTGCGGGGAGCAGTCGCCTCCATCTTCACCAAGGCAGAGAAAAGAGGCGTCGCTCTTCTGGCGGTGGCCAAATCCTCCTCTCTCTCCTGGGGCGAGGGGATCAGCCTGCCCTTTGTGCCTCACGCCGGCCTGGCGGGGAGCATTCTCCTGCCGGATGCCGCCTGGTACCTGAGCCTGAAGGGAAAGAAGATCGATGCCGGGCAGGGAAGCTGGAATGGAGAGGCATTCGTGGTGCGATTTTGCGGCCAGTCCTCTCATGCCTTCCGGGTGGACGCTCCTGCCTTCCTGGCCGTGGATATTGGACCGCTCCTCTGCAAAATCGCAGCCTACTCCTGCTCCGCCGAGTGCCCTGGCTACCCGCACGCCCTCTTCCGGGCGCACCGGGACATCAGGATCGCCGAGCCGGAGAGAGCGGCCATGCGTCGGCGGCTCTTGGCCAGCCTGGCAGAGCGCGGCATGAGCCGGGAACAGATGGTCATGCTCATGCAGGACTTTCATGATATACTGGAGATGAGATCTCCATTTTAGATGGTGTCGAGGATAGAGGTCAGAGGATGACAGATAGGGCGCATGATGTGACACATGGAGAAATTACAGTGACGGCAAACGAAGAGGGCAGCCAATCCAGCGAGAAGACAAGCCTGTTGAACCGAAAAGTAATAACAAATAGCGATACTACATATCGCATTATATCAAAAAATGTCACCGAATATCATTTTACTGTGCCTTTCGACATCGGTGTCGAGGATCGGGCGGAGGTCGGGCAAATATTCTCGATCAAAGATCATAGTCTGACATTCCTTGCTCGCGTTTTGGATATACAGCACTCTTCGAACTATGACGGCCACTGGGATACAACTATGAAAGGCACCCAGATATATGATAGAGATCAGATATTCAACCGTGTCATAGCCCAGCCGCTAGGCTGCATTCATGATGGCGTCTTTAAAAAGTCCAGGACCATTCCGACGAAATTTTCAGCAGTATCAAGAGCAGAAAACGCTGAATTCAATTTCCTCAAGCAGGTGATGGGAGATATTGAGATAGGCTATCTGAGAAACGGGTCCAAGCTGGTTGAGGAGATCCCTGTTGCATTGCACAGCAATGCCATGGATCATCACATGGGCGTCTTTGCCACCACGGGAATGGGAAAATCCAATTTCATGAAGGTCTTTGCGGCATCATGCATGCGCCTTGCTGCAAGTGGCGAATCGAAATTCGGACTGCTGATTGTCGACCCTCATGGCGAATATCTGAAAGGAAAGGGCTTGATAAAAGGGCTGATGCATCTCAAAAAGTTCGCAGGAGGACTGGTCTGCTACTCCACGGATAGAAATAATGCATCTGATCCTGGCGTTGAGGAGCTCATGATTGGGCTTGCAGATATAGAACCTTCAGATGTAGCTTTGCTTTATGATTGGACGCCAGCCCAAAAGGATGCCCTTGAGGCGATCTCCCGGATCTTTGGGCGCGATTGGCTCTCAGATATCCATAAACCAGAGGGGATCGGCAAGATGATCTCCGAAAATATCAACGAAAAGACAGCAGGAGTGTTATCGAAGAGGATTAAAAACGTCCTCGACAAGAACAGATATGTAAATGAAATCAGGTCTAGCATTCCAAACATTCTGGCAAACATCCAGGATGGCAAAGTAGTCCTGGTAGATATCCCCAAGATGAACGACAGAAGCGAGCTGTTCCTGCTCTCGGTGCTCTCGCGCTGCATTATGGATGCCTACAAAGAAGATGCGAGAGCAGACAGAAAGAACTGTCTCATCACTATTGAGGAGGCACAGAGAGTACTAGGATCGAATAGCAATACGGCTCGCTTTGAGAGCATTGCCAGAGAAGGACGCAAATTCGGGGTGGGGCTGTGCGCCATCACCCAGCAGCCCAAGCTCATCGAAAAGCAACTTCTCTCCCAGTTCAACACCCTGGTGGTGATGGGCCTGGGGGACAGAAACGACCGCCAGCAACTGGAGGAGTCGGCCAAACAGGATCTCTCCTCCATGGACATCGAGATTCAGACACTGGAGAAGGGCGAGGCTGTGATATCCACTCTGGGAATACCTTTCCCGGTGCCGGCCAGGATCCATCGCTACGAGGATTACCTGCACCGGCTGGAGAAGGAAGACAAACCGCAGGGCCTGATCAGCCGAGGCGGATTCAAGCCTTTTTCGGATTGAGTGGACGGGCAGACCGAACAGAATAAGGACGCAGAGCGAAAGAGCAGAGTTGAAGCGAGAAGAGGCGGCAAAATGAGATTTATTCACCTGGCGGACTCCCACCTGGGCTTTTCCAGCTACAGCCGGCTGGATGACCGGGGGCGAAACCGCATCGAGGAGATGGTCTACTCCGGCTTTGAGCAGGTCATAGAAAAGATAGTGAGCCTGCGCCCCGATGCCGTGGTCCATGCTGGAGACGTGTTCCACCACGTTCACCCCAAGATCAGGCCGCTGTTCGTCTTCCAGAAGGGGCTCATGCGGCTGATGGAGGAGGGCATACCGGTGATCATCATCAGCGGCAATCACGATGCTCCCAAGAGCTATTCTCTCACCAGCCCCTTCCGCCTCTTCGAAGGGTTGAAAGGCGTGCATATCGCCCAGAGGTACCAGTATGAGTGCCTGGAGGCGGGAGATCACTTCTTCCACTGCATCCCCTTCTGCATCGAGCCGCAGGACTACCTGGCCGAGTTCGAGAAGATCCGGAGGACGGGCCGGGACGTGCTGGTCATGCACGGGCTGGTAGAGTCCCTCCAGAACAGAAAGATGAGAAGCGTGGGCGAGCACGAGCTATCCGACAGCTTTCTGAAAAGCGACTTCGACTACATCGCCCTGGGCCACTTTCATGGTCAAGTTCAACTGTCCCGGAACGCCTGGTACAGCGGGTCGGTGGAGTACTTCAACTTCGGGGAGTCCGGGGATGAGAAGGGAATGCTTCTCGTGGACACGGAGACGGACAGGACGGAGAAGGTGGCTGTGAGGCCCAGATACATGATCGACCACCCGGCCATAGATTGCGGCGGAATGCACTCCGAGCAGATCGCCGAGTCGTTGATGAACATCTGCTCCGATGAAGATGAGGTCAAGGATAAAATGGTCAGGATCACCCTCAAGAATGTCAACCGGGCTGCCTACAAGAAGCTAGATCAGCCGGCTCTCTCCCGCCTGGGTGCCGGTGCCCTCTACTTCAAGATCCGCCCTGAGTTCTCCGATGAGGTTGAGCACATCGAGCGCCCCGTAGACCGCCGGTCTCTGCCGGAGGAGTTCTCCGGATTTCTGGAGGAAAGGGCAGGCGGAGAGCGGATACCTGCCGCCATAAAAGGTGATGTCGTCACATATGGGTCGCTTGTCATGAAAAGGGCGGCGGAGGCCAGGCAGAAGGAGGCGCTGGATGCATCTTAATCGCCTGGTCATGCATAACTTCAAGAAGTTTCGCAGGACGGAGATCGATTTTTCCGATGGTCTCACCGGCATAGTGGGCAGCAACGGCTCCGGCAAGAGCACCATTGTGGAGGCGGTGGCCTGGTCGCTTTACGGCAACAGGGCGTCGGCCATCAAAAGGGACTTCATCAGAAATGCCCGCGCCGGGCTGTCCGATTCTGTGGAGACGACTCTTGCCCTCTCCCTGGGGCGAAAGGAGCTGGTCATCTACCGGGCCATGAAGGGCAAGGGCATGACTCCGGAGGCATTCCTCCTCCTGGACGGGCAGAGGATTGCCAGCGGCAGCAAGGAGGTGGACGCCCGGCTGGAGGCCATCCTGAAGATCAGCTATCAGGACTTCATGAAGACCTTCTATGCCCGGCAGAAGGACCTGGACAACCTGCTCAAGGAGGGCGGAGTGGGCAAGAGAGAGTACCTGCTCAAGCTGCTGGGATTGGAGGACATCAAGGAGAGCGCCGTAGAGCAGATCAAGTCGGACCAGTCCGCCCTGGGGGTGCAGAGGAGCCGGATCTCCGGCGCTTTGGCAGAGATCGGGGACGCGGCAGTCCGGCAGGAGGAGGTCGCCCGGAGTATTTCTGCTGCGGAAGCGGCTTTGCGGGAGGAGGAGGGCAGGCAAGCCGCAGATTTGGCCGACTCTGAGGCGAGAAAACAGCAGATTGAGGGCCTGGCTGAGAAGATGCGACTGCATGGTCTGCTGGCGGAGCGGAGAAAGAGGCTGGCCGCTCGCCAAACGGAGCTGGCAGCAGAGGCGGCTGCCGAGGAGAAGCGGCTCGAAGCCATCGCCTCATCCAGGAAGAGGCTGGCAGAGATAGAGCCGAAACTGCTGCGCCTGGCCGGTGTCAGGGCGCGGCTCGATGAGCTGGAGCCCAAGAGAGCGGCGTTCGAGGTAAACGAGCGTCGGCTGGCGGGAGGGAATGCTGCCCGGCAGGCGGAGAGAAAGGCGCTCTCCGAAAGCGAGAGGCATCTGGCTGATCTGGAAAAAGACCTCCAAATCCAAGAGAGCCTCCTTCCTGCCGAAGAGGAGCACCGCCGCCTGCAAGAGAAGATGGCAGGCCTGGAGGCGCAGAGGGACAGGCATGTCAGGCTACAGTCGCATGAGAGGGAGCAGCAAGCCCGACTGCAAGGCTGCCGGGCCAACTGCGCCAGGAGCGAGAGGCTGATTGGGGAATTGCAGCGGGCAGGGGTGCGGTTGCAGGAGATCTCCGGATGCCTGGCAGAGGAGGAACGCCGGCGGGCGGAACTGGAGGATCTCGTCAGGGCCAGAGAGAGGAACCGGGAGCTGACTGATCTAGCCGGACGGGGGAGGGCTCTGGAGGAGAGGCAGGCGAGGCTCAGGGCCCAGGCGGAGAAGGCCAGGGCTGATGTGGAGGTCCTGGCGGCCATAGAATCGCGGGAGGAGGAGCTGCGCCTCCAGGATCGGGACTTAGACCGGCTGGGAAGCGACCTGGCCCGGGAGCTGGCCGATCTGCGGGGCAGCTTCAAAGCTCAGGAAATGGCCCTGGCTGAAGCGGAGAGGGCGATTAGGAAGGTCGGGTCTCTGGGCGAGGCCGGGCTGTGCCCCACTTGCGAGAGGCCTCTCCAGGGCCAGCGCGACCTTCTGCTGGGCAAGTACGAGAGCGCCCGTGAGGCCGCTCGGCAGGAGAAGGAGGCATTGGCCGGCAGGATCGCCGCACAGACGGATTTAATGGAGGGGGCGGCCCGCTCCCGCAGCAGTCTGCGTCAGGCCTTCGATGAGCTGGGGGCCATGAAGAGCCGGAGGTCTGCCCTCCAGGCGGAGCTTAAGAGCCTCACCATCCAGCAGCACGAGTGCCAGTCCGAATTGAAAGAGATCGCAGGGAAAATCGAGGGCCTGGGCGAGGTGGACTATGATGAAAAGAAGCTTGCCCAGGTGCAGGCAGCCCTGGCGGAGCTGGCCCCGCTGGTAAAAGAGTGCTCGGCCATATCCCTGCGGCTGGAGGGTCTGGCAGGCCAGCAAGAGGAGCTTGCCAATCTGAAAGCGGTGGAGGCGGAGCTTGAAGGAGACTTGCAGAAGCTCTCCGCCCGCATCCTGGAATTGGGTTTTTCCGAAAAGGAGTTTCAGGAGGACAAGAAGAGGCACGAGGCCCTAAAGCCCGGCCACGACCGCTTCCTGATGCTCTCGGAGAGGGCGGCACAGATCCCGGCCCTCCGGCAGAGGATGGAGGAGCAGGCCGGGGAACTGGCCCGCCTGGAGGCGGCCCTTGCCGCCATGCAGGCCGAGCAGAAGGAGCTGGGCTACAACCCTGAGGAGCACAG
>CAYQKI010000067.1:0-11930 GCA_964418105.1 uncultured Methanotrichaceae archaeon
TGTGGTTTCTGGGCATGGGGCTGGCCAAAAGCTCCCTCATCAGCCCCCAGTTCTTGTCGAAGAGCAGGCTGATGCCTCCGAAGAGGCTGGTGAACAGCGTGGTCAGGGCGATGACCCCCGCCCCCATGAATGTGAGGTATGAGACTGCTTCTGCGCCCTGCGGCACAGCTCCACCTGAGCCCAGCCGGGCGAAGTTGCTGGACATGGCCGCCCCGTAGAGGGCCATCCAGAGGGCGGGCTGGATGAGTGAGACCATGAGGGACATGCGGAAGCGCACGAAGCGCAGCATCTCCCGCCAGTAGATGGTGGCAAACTCCCAGGACATTTTCAACGGCCCCCTTTGCCTTTGGGCTCCGGCAAGCGGTGCAGCTTTCCCGCACCAGCATCTCTGATGTCGCGGCCCGTGTAGTGCACGAAGACGTCATCGAGGGTGGGCTTCTTCAGGTTTACGCTGACGATATCCAGGCCCTGGCTGACCAGGAGGCTCATGATGTGGGGAAGGCAGCGGGTGCCGTCCGAGTTGATGGTGACGGCAATGCCAGTAGGCCCGGACTTGACCGACCGCACGGCTTTCAGGCCGGAGAGGAGCCTCTCGGCTTTGTCATTGTCGCTGGTATCCAGGTAGATCATGTCCCTGCCCAGTGCGTCCTTGAGCCGGGCTGGCTCGCCGGAGGCTATGATCTTGCCCCTGTCCAGGATATCGATCCAGTCGCTTACCCCGTCCGCCTCGTCCATGTAATGGGTCGTCAGAAATATGGTGGTGCCGGATTCGTTGACCTTTTTGATGTACTCCCACATCCTGCGCCTGGTCTGAGTGTCCAGACCGATGGTCGGCTCGTCGAGAAATAGGACGCGGGGCCTGGTCATGAGCCCCCTGCCTATCTCCAGACGCCGCTTCATGCCCCCGGAGAGGAAGCGAGTGCGGACGTCCCTCTTGTCCTCCAGCTCCACGAGCTGGATGATCTCTTCGATCCGCTCGCGCCGCTGCTGGCCGGGCAGGGAGTAGATGCGGCCGTGCAGCTCCAGGGTCTCTCTCACAGTCAGGTCGCGGTCGAGCGTCTCATCCTGAAAGACGATGCCGATGGAGCGGCGCACCTGCTGCGGCTCTCTCGCCAGGTCGAAGCCGGCGATGGTGACGGAGCCCTTCTGCATGGGCAGGAGCGTGGTGAGGATGTTGATCACTGTGCTCTTGCCGGCTCCGTTGGGCCCCAGGAAGGAGAAGATCTCGCCCTCCCGCACGAAGAAGCAGACGCCGTCCACGGCCTTGAAGCCGTTGTAGCTGTACTCAAGGTCCTTGACCTCGATGATTCTCTCGCTCATGTTTGTAGGGGCATCTTGCATTCTCCTGGAATTTATAGCTGGCAGGCTGCATCTGCATCAGACACGGTTGAGAGCTTCGGCTCCTGGCTATTTCTGTGGGTAATTGACGCTTCAGTCTCTATGCCTCTGTGGTGATAGTCAGCGCCTGGCCATAACCAGTTGCTAACGACGTTTTCACCACAAAGTCACAAAGCCACAAAGACGCACAAAGGACGTACGATATTTTCAGTATTGAATTCGTGGTCGTCCTTTTGTATCTGTGTTGCTTGGCCATTCAGTTTGCTCTGTATTCGATGAGGCCCCAAAAGTCTTAACTTATTTGCGAGCATAAGAAAATCGGGTATTGCCCAAGAGAGACTATTCGATCCCAGAGCGTGATTTAATTGACCAAGACTGAAGAGTACCTGATGGAAGCATTTGCTGGAGAGTCGCAGGCCAACCGCAAGTACACCGCCTTCGCCGCCCAGGCGGACAAAGAGGGGCTGGGCCAGGCGGCCAGGCTCTTTCGGGCTGCTGCCGAAGCCGAGGCGGTGCATGCCGCCAATCACCTGCGCGCCCTCAAGGCCATCAAGGCGACCAAGGAGAACCTGCGCGAGGCCATCGCCGGGGAGACGCACGAGTTCAAGGAGATGTACCCGGATATGATCGCGACGGCCAGGGCGGAGGGTGCCAAGGACGCGGAGAGGAGCTTCAATTACGCCAATGCCGTGGAGGAGTATCATGCCAAACTCTACCATGAGCTGCTCGATAATCTGGAGAGCAAGGAGAGCTATCCCTACTTCGTCTGCCCGGTCTGCGGCATGACTGTGGAGAAGGAGGCGCCGGAGAAGTGCCCGGTCTGCGGCGTGAAGGGGGCCATGTTCAGGAAGATAGAATAATCCCCATATAATCACCCTGTTCCTCTGCGCCTCTGTGGTTAGTTAGGCCGACAATTAAGCCTAATGCTACTGAACAAAACCACAGTGGCACGGAGAAACGATCATGGCTTTCCGTCACCCATATTTGTGAAATAAACCTCTGTTCTTTGTGCGCTTTGTGGTTAAATAGTTGGTTATTATTAATCTTTATGTTCTCTACTGATAACCACAAAGGACGCAAAGCTTTCACCACAAATCCTAGGCTGAGCGGCCAGCCGGGCGGGGCTCTCAGGGGAGGGCGGGCAGCGCGGGCGCTCGCGCAGGAGGATTGCCCTGCGGCATGAATTGCCCCTGGCCGGGTAGAATCTGGATTTGAGCAGATAGCCGGTGGCTATTATTAATTAGCTTCCTTTTTAGTGGCAGAAGACTCATTTTGCCCAATTATTATAATTATTACTTAAGTCGCTGCCGATTAAACTGTACGGAAAAATTTATATTCTTATGTTAGATAAGTACTAAATATTCTAATCAAAAATAAGAAGGAGAGTTAGCAATGAAGAACAGAATACTTGCAGGAGCGCTAATAGCTCTCGCCGTCCTGTTTTTGGGCGCGGCGATGGTGCAGGGCGCAGAAGAGACGGGCCTGGCCATAACGGCTGCCAACTTCGAGGCAACCAGCCCGGAGAAAGATAATCTGAACGATGAGTGGGTGCAGATATCCAACTCTGGCACCGCAGATGTCAGCCTGTCCGGCTGGACGCTGGAGGACGGGCAGAATCACACCTACTCCTTCCCGGATGTCAGCCTGGCGGCAGGAGCCAAACTCAAGGTCCACAGTGGAGCCGGAACCGATACGGCTGAGGACTTCTTCTGGAACAGAAGCTCTGCCGTCTGGAACAACAACGGCGACACGGCGACGCTCAAAGACGCTGCCGGGGTTGTCGTATCCAGGTATCCGGAAGAGGCCGCTGCGGCTTAAGAAACCTATTTTAACTTTTTTTTTGATGGATTATCTCTGTTTTTGTGGGCAATCAAAGCTTGAAGTCATAGAGAAACGACCAGGACCTTTGTCGCCCATGCGCATGAAAATGAGCTTTTCGTTCTTTGTGCGTCTTTGTGGCTTTGTGCCTTTGTGGTGAAGGCGTTAATCCAGCGCCAGCCCGGTGGATCACAGACTTTCACCACAAAGGACACCAAGTGCACAAAGAACTCACAAAGCACAGAGACGGATGGAAAACTGCAGACAGAGTCACTTTCGACTGCCCATAAGAAATGGCGAAGAGCTCTGCCCCTCTCGCCTCCTATCTATTCTTTCTCCCCATCACCCTCGCCAGCCATCGCGACAGGCTCCAGGGCAGGCTGTTCTCCAGCCGTCTCCTCACTGCCTCGGGATCGCGACTCCGGCTCGACCTGCGCTTCTTTGTATCCGGCATGAAATCCCCAGCATTCCCTCTTCGCGCATAAGGCTTAATAACTGGCGGCCCGGAGTTATCTTTATCAAAATATTGCAAAAATTTATATCTCTAATCAGTCTAAATATATTCGGTGTGTAAAAATGGTTCGATTATCCCGAAAGCACTTATTTTATCTGACGCCGCTATTGATTTTTCACATAGCTGCGCTGCCTCTATCCGCCGCAGATGAGACTTCTGCGCCGGAAGCTGCCCTCCTCTCCATAAACGGCACCGCATTCTTTGATGAAAATTCTGATACTGTTCTCTCTTCTGGCGAGAAAGGAGTCGCAGGTATCATAATTCGCTTGACGCAGGGTGACGTGGAGATCTCTTTTGCCGAAACCGGCGAATCAGGAGACTACATATTCTCCAACCTCACACCAGGCGATTATGAAATTTTGGCTGAGTCTGCAGATGCAGCGAACCTCACAGCTCCCGCCTCAGGAGGATACGAGGTAGCTCTGGCAGACCTTCCTGCCTACTACCTCGACTTCGGCTTCTCCGCTCCTCTCCAGGAGAACGCCTCCGCCGCCATCCGGCAGTATCCTCTCATGCGCCCCACCCCGGAGATGGCCACTGCCTGGTCGATGAATTACAATGCTTCGGAGATGGCCTATCTCAGCCCGGAGGTGTCGGCGACGCTCGCATCTTATCCGCCTGCCTCCTATAGCCTGCTCGACCAGCTCGAATACACACCATCCGAGCGCGACCAGGGCAATTGCGGCAACTGCTGGGCCTGGGCCGGGACCGGCGTCATGGAGATAGACCGCGCCCGGCAGACGGGCGCATCAGACCGGCTCTCCGTTCAGTATCTCAACTCCAACTTCAACGGCGGCTGCGGCTACGGCGGAGCCTGCTGCGGCGGTTGGCTCTCTGACGTAGCCGACTTCTACCAGTCCCGGGGCATCATCGTCCCCTGGAACAACAGCAATGCTCAATACGGGGACACGAGGACACAGTGCGGCTCCTGTTCGGCCCTCTCCGCCCAGGCCATATCCCTGGCGCCCAGCTATCCCCTGGATAGCATCTCGGCGGTCACCATTCCCACGCACGGCCAGGGCCAGGAGAAGGCTATAGAAAACATCAAGAATGTCCTATTGCAGGGAAAGGGGGTATGGTTTGCCTTCTTCCTGCCGGATGACAGCTCCTGGAACAGCTTCTTCTCCTTCTGGGGCCGCCAGCCGAATAGCGCCGTCTGGAAGCCGGACTTTTCATGCGGCAAGACCTACAACTACCTCCAGGGCGGCGGGCACGCCGTTCTCTGTTTAGGCTACAACGACACCGACCCCAGCAACCGCTACTGGATCATGCTCAATAGCTGGGGTGTCACCTCCGGCCGGCCGGACGGCATCTTCCGGGTCAACATGGACATGAACTACAACTGCGCCTATGCCGGCATCGGCTCTGCCTTCTACTGGATGACACTGGACATGAGCTATCCGGATGAGGAAGATGATGATGAGGATGAGGAAAACAGCGCTCCCGACACGCCATCCCGGCCCCAGGGCCCGGCACAGGGCACAGTCGGAGCAGCTCTGAGCTACTCCGCATCTGACAATGACAGCGACGACGATCCGGTGACCATCACATTCGACTGGAAGGACGGAAAGACCACAGTCAGCGACCCCGTGGCCTCAGGCCAGACGACTTATGCCTCTCACGCCTGGAGCCGGGCGGGCAGCTATGCCGTGGTCGCCAGGGCCACAGACAGCCAGGGCATCTCCTCGGCATGGTCTGAGCCTCTGTCTGTGAAGATCACAGTCAACAGCGCTCCCAGGAGGCCGGACAAACCTCAAGGGCCGGCAGCGGGGCGAGCGGGGCAGAGCTACAGCTTCGCGTCATCATCTATCGATCCCAACGGAGACGATGTTCGCCTGGTCTTCGATTGGGGCGACGGCAGCCAGAGCACAACCGATATGCTGCCATCCGGCCAGAAGGTCACAGCCACTCATGCCTGGACCAGGGCAGGCAGCTTCTATGTGAAAGTGAGGGCTGAGGACGGAAAAGGCGGCAAGTCAGCCTGGTCAGCCAGTGCCAGGATCAGGATAACGAGCGCCGGGAACAGCGCGCCTCTGCCTCCGGCAGCCCCCTCCGGCGTATCGTCGGGCGTAGCCGGAAAGAGCTACACCTACCTGGCCAGATCCAGCGATCCAGACCTGGACAGCATCAACTACATCATCGACTGGGGTGATGGAAACAGCACACGGACCGGCTCTCTGGCTTCAGGGGCATTTGTCCGGTCAGAGCACACCTGGTGCCAGCCGGGAACCTACCAGATCAGGATCATGGCCACAGACAGCAACGGCGAAAATTCTACCTGGTCATCTGCAAAGAGTGTGAAGATCAATGCCGCTAGCCGCGGCAAAGCCAGCCAGGCTGCAGGACAGTCTTCCAGCAGGCAGCAAAAGACTGAGAAGAGCTCTTGCGGCTGCGGGCAGGATTAGTAGATCAGCAGTGGGCTGGGAAGAGGCCCGGCCTCACTGCCCTCATTTTTTTGCTCCTTTTCAAAAATGAGTCAAACGCATCAGGCATCCAGTCTCCTGACAAGCGCCTCAGCTCTCGCTGCCACCTCTTCCGGAGGGAGGGGGACGCGAGCCACACCTGTCTCAATGGCCGCCCGGGCCACGGCGGCGGACACAGCCGGAACCACCCGGCGGTCAAGGGGCGAGGGGATGACGCAGCTCTCCGTAGGGCTCTCCACCAGCCCGGCGATGGCTCGCGAGGCTGCAACCTTCATGGCCTCATTGATGTCCGAGGCCCGCACGTCCAGAGCCCCCCGGAATATGCCCGGAAAGCCCAGCACATTGTTGACCTGGTTGGGGAAGTCGGATCGCCCCGTGGCCACCACCCGCGCCCCGGCAGCAAGGGCCAGGTCGGGCATGATCTCCGGGACGGGATTGGCCATGGCGAAGACGATAGCGTCCCTGTTCATGCTCTCTACCATGACCGGGGTGACAATGCCGGCCACAGAGAGGCCCAGGAAGACATCCGCTCCGGCCATGGCATCGGCCAGGCTGCCCTGCAAATTGCGGGGATTGGTGCTCTCCGCTATGGCCCTCTTGGCAGGATTGAGGTCCGGCCTGCCTCTGGAGATGATGCCCCGGCTGTCGCAGAGTATGGCGTCCTTGACTCCGAAGCTGTAGAGGAACTTCGTCACGGCAATCCCCGCTGCCCCGGCCCCGCTCACCGCCACTTTCACCTGATCGAATCTCTTGCCCACCACTTTGAGGGCGTTGATGAGCGCCGCCAGGGCGACGACGGCTGTGCCGTGCTGGTCATCGTGAAATACGGGAATCTTGAGGATCTTTTTGAGCCTCTCCTCCACTTCGAAGCAGCGGGGGGCACTGATGTCCTCCAGGTTGATGCCACCGAAGACCGGCTCGATCCTGGCCACCGTATCCACGATGACGGATGGATCTTTGCTGGTTACGGCTATGGGAAAGGCGTCGATTCCTGCGAAGTTTTTAAAGAGAATGGCTTTGCCCTCCATAACGGGAATGGAGGCCAGGGCGCCGATGTCGCCGAGGCCTAAAACGGCTGTCCCGTCTGTGACCACGGCCACCAAATTGCCCTTGGCGGTGTATTCGTAGACATCATCGGGATTCTTTTCGATCTCGCGACAGGGTTCGGCCACGCCGGGGGTGTAGGCCAGGGCCAGGTCCGATACGCTGGCGCAGGGAACCTTGCTGTGCACGGCGATCTTGCCTTTTGCGGCTCTGTGAAATTCCAGTGCATCATCTCGAAGCGACATAACAACACCTGATAATGAAGTCCTGCGGCTATTAGGAGCAACAGATATAAAGCATGGCTAAGACGGAGGAGAAGGTGGGCCGGGGTGGCAGAGCGGACAATTCCTGCCTGCGCATAGCAGCGGGAGTTCATACGCGGCAGGCTCGAGACCTGTTGTCCCTTCCAGGGACGCTTGGGTTCAAAATGGCGGGAGCGCCATAGCTCCTCCAGGAAAATCCCAACCCCGGCGCTATGGAGTTTACAGAAAGTTTCATATCAGAGCAGAAAAAGGCGATTAGATCATGGCTAGATTTCCAGAAGCAGAAAAGAGGATCTTGAATCTCAAGATATGCATGCGCTGCAACGCCCGAAACCCGGTTAGAGCAACTCGCTGCAGAAAGTGCGGCTACGAAGGGCTGAGGATGAAGTCCAAAGAGAATAAGACCGCTTAAGCCTAGATGACATTTGAACGGGGGCGGGTTGAGACTCTCCTCGCCCGGGCTGTAGAAGGCTGCGGGGCGGGGCATCTCACTTTAATTGATCCGGACTCACAGAGGCCGGAGGAGGCCGCAGCCATAGCTGTTGCTGCTGCTGCGGGTGGCACCGATGCCATCATGGTGGGCGGATCGGTGGGCGCGGCTGGAGTGCTTCTCCACGAGACGGTGCGGCAGATCAAGGAGAAGACGGATCTGCCGGTCATACTCTTTCCGGCGAGCGTGGCAGGGCTGTGCGAGAACGCCGATGCCGTATTCTTCATGAGCCTGCTCAACTCCCGCTCCACGTCCTATCTCATAGAGAATCAGGCACTTGGAGCACCGCTGGTTCTGCGCTATGGCCTGGAGCCCCTGCCCATGGCCTACATCATCATCGAACCGGGCGGGACTGTGGGCTTTGTGGGGGATGCCCGCCTCATACCCCGGAGAAAGCCGGAGCTTGCCGCCGCCTATGCCCTGGCTGCCAAATACATGGGCATGAGGCTGGTCTACCTGGAGGCGGGATCTGGCGCCGAAACGCCTGTGCCCCTGGCAATGGTCTCCCTGGTGAAGAGGCTGCTCGGAGATGTGCTGCTCATCGTGGGCGGCGGCATAAGGAGCGGCGATACGGCAGCGGAGCTGGTTTCTGCCGGAGCCGATCTGATTGTCACCGGCACGGCGGTGGAGAAGAGCCGGGATGTGACAGCATTCGTGGCCGAAATAACCGGTGCCATTAAAGGGCGCAAGAGATAATCAAAGCCCGCGATCCATCCGGCCCGCCTCAGAGCGTCCGGAGTTTTCCAATATGCATTACACCAATCTTGCCTTTCTGGAAGAGAATAATCTGGACGGCTTTCTCTTCGTCGGCGACAGCATCTGCGATGCCGATATGTATTACCTGACCCGCTTTTTGGCGGGCGACAGATTTGCCGTCCTGGTGCAGGAGAAAACGGCCCTTCTCGTCTCCTCCATGGAGGCCGGCCGGGCCCGCAAGCAGTCCACCGCCCATGAGGTTCTCAGCACCTCCGACTACCATGTGCTGGACAGGATCAGGGCAGGAATGAAGCCGGAGCAGGCTTATGCTTCCGCCCTGGCCGGGATGCTGCGCGATCACGGCGTCTTCAGGCTGGGCGTCTCCCAGAGCTTTCCTGCCGGCATATTCCGCTACCTGGTCGAAGATTTCAAAGTCGAAATCCTGGACAGCCCAGCCTCGCGGCAGAGGGAGATAAAGACGCAAGCAGAGATCTCTGCCATCGAGTGCGCCCAGAGGGCCTGCGAGAGGGGCATGCGCCGGGCGGTGCAAATGATCGCGAGCAGCCATCCCAGGGGCGAAGCCCTCATGCTGGACGGCCAGGCTCTGACATCGGAGCGGGTGAGAAATGCCATTGAGATCGCTCTCCTGGAAGACGGCTGCGAGGCGGAGCAGACCATCGTGGCCGGGGGCAGGCAGGCCGCCGATCCTCATGCCGCAGGCAGCGGGCCGCTGGCGGCCAACTCGCCCATTGTGATAGACATCTTCCCCCGCTCCAAGTCAGAACGCTACTATGCCGATATGACCCGCACCGTCCTGCGGGGCGAGGCGCCGGCGGATGTGGTGGAGATGTACCATGCCGTCCGCCTGGCCCAGGACCGGGGGCTTGACGCCATCCGAGCGGGTGCCTCCGGGAAGGATGTCCATGAAAAGGTCAGCGATACATTCTCAGAGATGGGATACCGGGAGAGGGAAGGCTCTGGCTTTACCCATTCCACAGGCCACGGCGTGGGGCTTGCGGTGCATGAGAAGCCCTCCCTCAGCGAAGTGGGCGGAGAGCTTGCAGCCGGTCACGTGGTTACCGTGGAGCCGGGCCTGTATTATCCGCAGATTGGCGGGGTGAGGCTGGAGGACCTGGTGGTGGTTGAGCCGGGAGGCTCTCGCAATCTCACCCGCTTTGAAAGAGAGCTTATTCTGTAAAAATAAATATATTCTTATGCTATTAGATGGGATGCGATTGAATGGAAGAGCAGGTTATGGATAAGTACCGGAGGGCCGGGCAGATCCTGGCTGAGGTTTTAAAGGATGCCCGTCCCAGGGTGGAGACGGGGGCGAAGCTATTGGACGTGGCAAATTTTGTGGAGGAGGCCATCGTGAGAAAAGGAGGCCTGCCGGCCTTTCCCTGCAACATCTCCCTGGACAGGATTGCCGCCCATTACACCCCAACGCCCGGCGATGACCTCTGTTTCGGCGAGAACATTGTCAAGCTGGATGTGGGAGTTCACATGGACGGATATATCGCCGATGCCGCCATCACTGTGGACCTTGGCGGCCACGACCGGCTCTGCGAGGCCAGCCGGGCGGCTCTGGATGCCGCTCTGCAGGTCACCGGGCCGGGAGTGAGCACCGCGCAGATCGGAGCCGTCATTGAAGAGACCATCAAAGGCTGTGGCTTTCGTCCAGTCGCCAATCTGACCGGCCACGGCCTCTCCCGTTACCAGGCTCATGATGAGCCGGCGGTTCCCAACCGGGGAAGGGAGGGGGGCGTCATCCTCAAGCCGGGAGATGTGATCGCCATAGAGCCCTTCGCCACAGACGGCTCAGGCCGCATCAGCGAGGGGCCGGTATGCGAGATTTACGGCCTGTCCGGCCCCCGTCCGGTGCGCCTTCCTGCGGCCCGGGCCCTGATGAAGGAGATAGAAAATAGCTATAAGACTCTGCCCTTCGCCCGGCGCTGGCTGAAGGGGGAGAGAGTGGAGTACGCCCTCATGCAGCTTCTGAGAAGCGGAGTGGTGCATCCGTATCCTGTGCTCTGGGAGGTAGAAGGAGCGCTGGTATCCCAGGCAGAGCATACGGTGGTCATCACCGAGGGCGGATGCGAGGTAATCACACGGCCGGGCGGCCAGGCGTGATTTCATCTGTTTTTTTTAATCCTTTCGTTTCAGTCTCCTTCGCCGGTATCTTCGCTCCCGTCGTCATCCTTGTAGCTGTCGTCGCCCAGCATGGCAGCGGCTATGGCGTCGATTCCGTCCATCAGCTCGGCGGTCATGCAGTAGGGCATCTCTCCCAGCTCCGGGAGGGGCTCGCCGCCTACGACTCTGGCGCCCACCTGGCTGAGCAGGTCGAATGCTGCATCCAGGTCCTCCTTCTGCTCGGCGGCTATGGCATCGGCCACCAGGTCTTCAAGCGATGTCTCGCGGTCGAAGCTGCCGGTGATATATCGCTGGCTGGAGACGAATACTGCGGCCAGGGAGGTCTTGAGAGACTCCAGCATCAGGTCGGCGTCCTCGCCCATGGACTCATTCTCCTGGAAGACAATGGCCCGTATGGATGCGATCTCTCCTATCGCCTCCTCCGGGGTGATGATCTCCCTTTCGCAGCGGGCGATGACCTTGAGGCAGGCCAAGACCACATCGTCCATGATATAGATGAAGACGGCTCCGGTGTTCTTTTCGTCCGAATCGGAGAGCTTGAAGTTGCTGTCCTTCACTTTATTCAGCCAGTTCTGCCAGCGCTTCTGGGTGTAGAATTCTTCTTTCATTTTCAGATTCATCCTCGCATTAATCCTCGTTATCATTCGCCATTTATGAGCCGCTCAGCGGTATGTATCCACCAGGGCCACCCTCTCGATGACCAGATCCTCAATCCTCTGCTCGCCCACCAGGGAGAGCTCTTCAGGAGATATGTTAAATCCCTTCATGACAGCCGGGGCGGAGAGACGGCAGCCATTTCCGTCAGGCTCTACCAGCCGGGACAGCTCGGCCTCATCGGGGGTGCGCATGCAGCCCTTCTTTGCCGCCAGGACCAGGACGATCCTCTCCGTGTCTGTGCCCACTCCCATAAAAAAGGCCCTCTCAATCTGCCTCTCTCCAGAAGCATAGCGCATGATCTCCATTCCTGCGTCCTTGGCGATATTCCTGCCCTGAGAGAATGCCTCCAGGGCCTTCTCTGCTGCAAAGCGAATATGCCTCTCCGAGACCACCAGATCGGCGTTCAGAGCCTGCACTATGCAGCCGCAGCCGGCTGAAACATCCCGGATGGCGGATATGAGCTGGTCTCTGTCCTTTATGGCGGGCCTGCCGAAGAGCAGGCGGATCTCAAACATCCATTTCCGGTTTGCTATGGT
>CAYQKI010000068.1:0-11889 GCA_964418105.1 uncultured Methanotrichaceae archaeon
CAACAAGGGCGACGGCATAGCCAAGGTGGATAAGTATCTCATATTCGTGCCCAGCGCCGTCAAGGGCGAGATCGTCAAGGCCAAGATCAAGAAGATAAGCGGCACCCTGGCCTTCGCCGAGGTCGTGGAGCGAAAGGGCAAGGTGTCTTAGATGGAGAGCGAGGAGAGAATCACCCTCACCTATACTGAAGAGCAAAAGTATCTGCTCGAGTTCTCTCCGCCGGCCTTCTGGATGGAGTATGCCAGAGGCTACAGAGGCCTTCCCTGGATTGAGATCAGCAATGAGAGGACGGCGATAGTGGCCGAGAACTACTCTTATCTGCTCGATCTCCTGGTGCAGGCCAGGCTCTACCGCCTCAGCCGGATGCGCCACGATGAGCAGTCCCAGTAGACTTAATTCCAGTCCATCTATGCAGGCCTATGTCATCCGCGGCCTGCCCGTCATCAAGGAAGGCGACGACATCGCCTCCCTCGTCAAATCTCTTTTCCAGTTTCAGGACGGGGATGTCCTGTGCCTGGCCAGCACCATTGTGGCCAAGGCGGAAGGGCGTTTCCGGGAGCTATCCAGCTATAATCCTACAGAGAGGGCAGAGCTGATCGCCGGGCAGATAGGCAAGGATCCCAGGTTCGTGCAGGCGGTGCTCGATGAATCAACTGAAGTCCTGCTGGAGAGGCCCTTTCTGCTGGTGGCAACCCGCGGCGGTCACATTGGCGTTAATGCGGGTATCGACCAGTCCAATGTGGGCGGCGGCAGGATTCTGCTTCTGCCTGAGGACCCCTGCAAGAGTGCGCAGCGCCTGCGCGAGCGGCTGGCGGAGGGTGGACCAGCGCGGGGAGCCGACTGCGCTGTGATCATCACCGACACCTGTGGCCGGCCTTTCCGCTGCGGAGTGGCGGCTGTAGCTATCGGCTGGGCGGGAATTGCTCCCCTGCGCGACTGGCGGGGAGAGAGCGACATGCACGGCAAAACCCTGGAGATCACACTGGAGGCGGTTGTGGACGAGATGGCGTCAGCCGCGAACCTGCTCATGGGCGAGGCAGGGGCCGGCACGCCGGCGGTGGTCCTGCGGGGTCTGAAATATTCTCGCTGCGGAGAAGGCAGCGTCTTTATGCCTGAGGACAGGGACGTCATCAGGCCCAGGCTTGTCAGTCAGAAGAGCAGATAGGATTTTATCCCCTGCCGCGATAGCAGCGGGCGTGCAGATATCAAGCGAAAACAGGCCCATCCACATCGTTGTGCCCTTCAAGCTCAATGGCGCCAAGAGCCGGCTGGCCCCGGCACTCTCGCCGGTGCAGCGCCGTGCCCTGGCCTTTGCCATGCTCAGGGACGTTTTGAGGACAGTCTGCTCCTATGGCAATGTGACTGTGCTCTCCCGGCCCGGCCTTGCGAGAGAGGATATTGGGGATTTTCCCGGCGAAACAGACGTCCTGGAGTCGGATCTGGAGCTGAACGGCGCCCTCAATGCCCTCATCGAACGCCAGGCGGCTGCCGGCTGGCCCTGTGATATTCTGATTGTGATGGCCGACCTCGCGCTCCTGGGCGAGGAGGACATGAAGGGAATTCTCGATCGAAAGGGCGACGTGGTGCTCTGTCCGGGCCGGGGTGGCGGCACCAACATGATTTTGATGAGAAGCCCAAAATTCCGCACCTGCTACTGGGAACTAAGTTTTCCCAAGCACAGAGCTTATGCAGAGGAGGCAGGCTTGAAAGCGGCTGTCTTCGAGTCATTCCGGGCGGGATGCGACATTGACTGCCCGGAGGATCTTTTAGAGCTATGGCTGCACGGGAGAGGGCAGGCCAGGGCTCTGCTGGAGGGATGGGGAGATTGGAGCCGAAAAAGATAAGCAGAGATCCGCTATTCTTATATGCTTCTAACTTGATGCCAAGTAGACCTTAACATAGTTAGCTTTTAATTCTGCCGCCTTGGCAGGAAGCTCCTCAGTTTCATTCTCTTTAGCCAAATTCGCAATTGCATCCAGGCTCGCCCTTATAGCCTTTATTCCGGCGTCATTGCTGATGGATTCTACTGCCTGTAGCTTCTCATCCGCCTTCGGATAGATTGCCATGACATTTGCTGCATCCTTTTTGTTGGCAGCATCCAGTACTAGCTCCATGCTGTCGTGAAAATCGACCAACGCCACACTCAAGGGCAGCAAATTGTTTCGCGTCAGTATCCCCTGGAAGATCGGCCTGACACCTTCAAGCGTCTGATGAGCTATGGTGAGATTGCCGGTATAAATATCATCTTTTGCGCTGGAGATTATGGCAGAGACATTCTTCATATCTCCTGAAAACTGCATGTCCGATTTGATTTCCCGGGGGCGATAATCACTATACTTCTCCTGAAAAGCCGTTAATGCATCAGTCAGATTTGAGTAATACTTGATAGAATCGTTCCTCTGTCCCTGACCCGTAGAAAAGAGGGTCTTTTTGTATAGATCATTTAGAGGATTGAAGTCCTGCAAAAAGGGACTGGCATTGGCTGCTGTCAATCCAGATTCCCTTTCATGGTTTGCTTCCTCTGCCTCAGGCTTTATCTGCTGACCCAAATCTGCATTCTGCTTTTCAGTGCATCCAGATAATGCCACTGCTGCCAGGATTGCCATTATGCATATAGCTGCTTTAATTATTTTGATTCCCCCAATTCCATTAGTGGTATCTTCATAGTTCCCACCATACGTCTATTCATTGATAAACGGATACCTCCATCAGGTTTAAGTGATAGCTGAAATAATATGAATATATGCGTAGGCTCGATATTTCCGTCGATTCGGTCTTTCTGCCTATCCTCATAATCTTAATAGCAATCGGCACAGCATCAAGCCAAGATGGCCCATATGATAGCGATGCTTCAAATCAGCTCATCCTCAACATATACATCGATGAAGCAGGCAGAGCCCTGATAAATGGATATATAGACGATCCTGAGTCCCTGGCATTTTTAAACTCCACAGAGTATACCTATGAGGACGACAGCAGACAAATATATGCCATAACAGGAGCGCTCACTTCAAAGTCCGGGGACAATTGGACGGTGAGCTTCGAATCGAAGGGGAGATATGACCTGTACCAGGCCTTATTCTATCTTCCCACCAATGCGAAACTGAAAGGGATAGATGGCTCTGAGGGAATGGATCATCTGGTTTCCACATCCAACGAATCCGTCATCGCAGAAATTCGTGGATCTGACATAATAGATCCTGCTGTCAATATCAAATATCTCCTCTCCTTTGCTGAAATGCCAAAAAAAAAAACTTGATATTGCCAACGGCTCCAATACCGGATATCCTTATACAATAATCGGCCTGGCTTTTATTATAGGCTCAATCATCTTGGTCCTCCAATGGAGATCCATGCTGCTATCTTCTGGACGGAAGGGAAGACCCGAACATAGTGCGCGCACAGAATCTCCAGCATCATACCAGAAACCGCCGGATCAGCCTGCTGCAAAATATGATGCGGAAATACCGCGAGCCCCCAAAAAGGCACCCGTGCCGGATCATAAACATGGATCAGGCATCGAGATAAATAGCGAGATTTTAGCCGTGATGGATACGCTGACCGATAAAGAGCAGTCTGTCTTCAAAGCGTTGCTGCGGCGCGGAGGGACCATGACACAGACTGAGATCAGGTATGAGGTAGATATCTCTAAATCTTCTCTTTCAGGCATTTTGACCTCAATGGAAAAGCGTAAAATAATAACCAAAAAAGAAAAAGGCAGAACGAACGTTATAGAACTATCAGAGCGGTTTTTGAACATGACGGAACGTTCATAGGCCTTTTGGCGACGGCCAAAGTACGAACCCGGTTCGGCATGGATTTCTTCTATCGTTCCATGCTATGGGAAATTTGAGGATGGCTCTGAAGTCATCCCAAAAATGGAGGTTAGTACACATGAAATACGCAGCAATATTGTCAGCTCTGGTAATTGCTTGCCTTCTGGCGGCTCCTGCCCTGGCGGCACAAAATGGAAACTGCAATGGAGACTGCATCAGAGAATGCATTAACGACTGTCCTTATGGAAACCATGACGGACAGGGCAATCAGAATGGAAACGGCCAGAATGGCAACCAAGACGGACCCCAGGACGGAACCGGACCTCTCAGGAACGGTAGCTGTCAAAGCTAAAGAATCGTATAGTGGCTTGAATGCCATAGACAACGGGGGCGATCATGGCCCCCCTTAATCCTAACAGCTTTAATGCGTTTATATAAACAATCCATAGCTATATCCTTATCGAATCTGATGGTTATCTATATCATCCTGCAAAGCATGTTATGATTGAAATGAATCGGATACCCTGCCGGGAAGCGATTTCCCTATATTTGGCAATGATGTTACTGGTAAGTATTGGCTCATCTTCGCCGCAGATGGGAGGAGGAGCTTCATCACAGATGGGTGGAGGGTATTCGCAGCAAATAGAAGCCGGAGCTTCATCGCAGATGGGCGAAGGAAATTCGCAGCAGATGAACGGTATGCCATCAGGGCATGCAGATGAGGGGCGGAACAGCAGCGGTTCTGGAAGCTCAAATTCCAAATATAATAGTACTGCAGCCAAAAGTGGAGACGAGGGATCTGCAGATGTCCTGATCCAGAATTGGAGAGGACTTGCGATTGAAGGCGAAAAATCCTATTCGGTAAGGCTAAATGTGCAGACTATAAAGACCATAGATCCGGATGAAGCGAGGAGACTGCTCTCATCAAATAAAAGCCTTGAAGAGGTTAGATCCCAAGTGAGAGAGAGCGAAAGGAGCACAATACTAAGGGGTAGCATAAAGCTCAACAATGATAGCTATCGATTGATAAACATCACAATGACATCTATAGACGGCAGATCTATTATTGATGCGAACATAGCCAGGCCAGGCTTTCGTTCAGGATCGGGAGATGGGCCGTCAACAGTTGGTCATGCCTCTGTGACCATATATGATGAAGGCGAAATGAAGACGGCTGAAGGGTACCTGGTCATCGAAGATTCCAAATACAATCTCCTCCTTAATCAGACATTTGCAGGCTAGAATGATCCACAGAACTTTATAATCGATAAGCTTGGTTCACTGTTCCGCAACCATTTTACAATTATGCTCTACCAGATAGCCAAAGCCCGATGTTATCGCTGGGATCATGAGGTAGATGATGGCGATGTCGGCCACATAGTCCGCCAGCGGTATCATGAAATGCCCGGCTGAAAATATGCCGTAGCCCTTCGAGAAGTAGATGATGGAGAAGAAGACCGTCCAGATGGCTATGACCACGGGCATGACGGACTCGAAGAGGGGGCGCTGGCCGGCCCGCAGGGGAAAGATCAGAACCGATACGGCAAAAGGCATCATCCAGAGCAAGAAGCCAAAGATGCCGATCTTCAGATATCTGTTCATGGACCCGCCCGACTCTCCTCATCCTCTGTTCGCCATAGTGTATTTGCCATCACTTGCATACTCCCACCGACATCTTATAAATTTTTCCGGCAAACCTACTTATGCCATGCAGTCCATCTGATTGCTATGGATGAGGACTTTAAGATGGCGGCTGAGTTTCACGGCCATGTCTGCCCCGGCCTGGCCATGGGCTACCGGGTAGCAAAGTATGTGCGGGAGCATTATCCCCGCTCCGAGGATGAGGAGCTGGTCTGCATCGCCGAGAACAAATCCTGCAGCGTGGATGCTGTCCAGTTCCTGTTGGGCTGCACTGCAGGCAAGGGCAATCTGATTGTGGTCGACAACGGCAAGCAGGCATTCACCTTCTACTCTCGCGATAAGAGCCGGGCCATGAGGGTCTACTTCCAGGGAGATGTCTTCGGGCGCATGGATGCCCTGCGGCTGAAGGCGTCGGCGGGCGAGCTTTCTCCTGGGGAGAGGAAGGAGATGGATGCTCTGCGCTCCCAGGTCATCGACGCCATCCTGAGCGGCAGAGACGAGGATCTGCTGGCTGTGAAAGAGGTGGACATCCCCGCCCCAGATAAGGCAAAGATCTATCCGTCCCTCAGGTGCCAGCAGTGCGGCGAGAGGTTCATGGAGATCAAGGGCCGCACGGCAGAGGGCAAAGTGCTCTGCAAAGACTGCTTTGAGAAGATCGTGTGAAGGGAGAAGGCCGCTGCAGAACTGCTGCCCTTCTGCTGCTCCGGCCTGTAGCAGCATCGGCCTTGGCGCGGCGGCGATCTCGCTCTCCCGGCTCTGCCAACACGCAGTCTGCACGCTAATCTTCTTCATCACTCATAAGTTTCGTGTACTCTTATGAATACCAGATCTCCCGGATGAGCGATATACAATGGGCCCCAGGAGGGATTGGCATCGTGCATAGCTTTCAGTATCCCTTGCATTCGATCGAATATAATGGAGATCGGCCCGTCTCCTGCCAGTGCTGCTATCACTGCGGCGGAGACAGCGTGGGCTGCATAGACTCCCTCGGCATAGAGATTGGGAAGGGGCCCGGTTCTGGTGAGAAGAGAGCGCAGCTCCATCATAGTCCACTCGTCCTCATCCCGCCAATTCTGAATCTCCCCCAGGGAATGGTATTCGAGCGCGTCAACCTTGCCGTGGACCAGCGTCTGGGCCACAATCTCTGCCGACCTCCTGGCATAGTCTGGACTGATATCTATAAAACCGGTCCTTGCCGAGCCCAGCCTGATTGCCCGCAGGTCCTTGTCAACCTCCATCTCAATGGCCTTGGCCCATTCGTCCCTGTCGGAAAACTCCAGTTGGCGGGTAATGGCTGCGGCGAGATAGCCTCTCAGAATGTCTACGGGGTGGACAGCGTTGCTCTCTCTGGGTCCTATATTTCCCAGGATGGGCTCTTTTCCGGCAGCAGCATTCAAAGCCCTGAAGTAGCCCACCAGAGCAATGCCCGCCGCCGGTCCCATATTCAACATGCCCAACACATCCGAGGCTGTCTCGTCGATCCGGTATGACCAGTAGCTGGGGAGAATGCTGCCTACGTCGCCGTCCTCCAGCTCCACTTGCAGAGCATTGGCCAGTTCCGGAACCAGACCGTCGTCAGCGTCCAGAATATCGTGGCCGCATGTCTCATGGCCAAGGGCCGCCCAGGCAAGGATGCCAAGCCGGGCATGAGCCGGGGGAAGGTTGACAATGGCAGTACGCTTGCCGAATCCGAAGTACTGGGTCGAGGCTGCCGTCCAGGTGTAAGGGCCGTCATCAGGGCAGCCCCATTTCGCCAGTGGGGGCAGGACGCTCAGGTCCGGCTTCTTGACGCCGATCCTGTCCTCCTCGGAGAGAAATCCATCGTAGAGATCACTGAGCACCTCTTGATAGGCATCGGTTGCCTTTTGCAGGTATCCCTCTCCATTTTGCAGAATCGCCTGGGCAATGTCCAGCATCAAGCTTGCTTCCCCAATTTTAAATGGATCCCTTCGCAATATTTTATTGAATCCATTCTGTCCGATTCTCTTCAGTTTATTT
This sequence comes from uncultured Methanotrichaceae archaeon, assembly GCA_964418105.1. GTDB lineage: Archaea > Halobacteriota > Methanosarcinia > Methanotrichales > Methanotrichaceae > Methanothrix. The sequence goes on from CAYQKI010000068.1 coordinate 7,417, forward strand.
ATATATGGAATGCATACATCCTCCTGGTATATGGCAGGAAGTCTCTCCTGGCAAGCCTGCAGCCTGTTCATCAGATCCTGATACACATCCGGGTCCTCTGGTCCTGTCTCACTGTCAAGCCTGGCTTCTATTGCATCCCTTATGCATCCGTCCATATTGACGAAGTTTGGTACAGATTTATTCAATTCTTCCGCTTCAAGCGGTTCTATAAGCTTGCGGGGAGCGAAAATTTTCTCCGGCATAACAATCACCTCTTCCATCTGCGCTAAAAAAATGGCTTGAGTATATCTAACATTTTCATAGTAGTTATATTTTTTTATTTTAAGTTAAATATATTATAATTCAGTAAATAATTTAAAGAGAAGGGAAAAGGCTATTAAAAATGCCGTTTATCAAATTGTTGATCCTTTATGAACTCCGGCATTAAACAGGAAATTGAGAATCGCTCCATTCTCCAGGACATCGCCAAGCGGGCCATGCTGCAGAGGGGGCTTTTGGCCAAATTTTCCCGGCAGGCAGAGGCAGAGCTTGAGATGATTGGAGAGCCCGCCCCAATAGAGAGCTCTCCACAGGCCCGCGACTGCAGAGGTCTCCTCTGGTGCTCGATAGATAACGACGACTCCGAGGACCTGGATCAACTGACTGTGGCTGAAGAGCTGCCGGATGGAAGGGTCAGGATCAGGGTGGCAGTGGCAGATGTTGATGCTCTGGTAAAGAAGGACTCTGCCATCGACAGGGATGCCCAGCATAACACCACATCGGTCTACACCGCCGGGCAGATCTTTCCCATGCTCCCCCTCAAGCTCTCCACCAATTTCACGTCCCTGAACTACAATCAGGACCGCCTGGCAATAGTCGTGGATATGGTCGTCGGCCCGGACGGCGCTATACTGGAATCGGATGTCTACCGGGCAGCGGTGCACAATCACGCCAAGCTGGCCTATAACAGCCTGGCCGTCTGGCTGGAGGCAATGGCAAAGGAAACAGAAATCGGAAAGCCTCCCGCCGCCGCAGCAGCAGTTCCAGGCCTTCTGGACAACCTCCTCCTCCAGGACAGAGTGGCTCAGAAGCTGAAGGATCTGCGGCATGCCCAGGGCGCTCTCTCTCTGGAGACCATTGAGGCTAGGCCAGTATTCGAGGACGGCAGGATCCAGAATCTGGAGGTGGAGGAGAAGAACCGGGCCAAGGAGATCATCGAGGACTTCATGATCGCAGCCAACGGAGTGACTGTGCGCTACCTGGCGGAGAGGGGCCTGCCATCCATTCGCCGGGTGGTACGGATTCCCAAACGCTGGGACAGAATTGTGCAGATCGCTGCCGAGCACGCCTTCAAGCTGCCCAATAATCCCGACTCCAGAAAGCTGGAGATGTTTCTGACCATGATGAAAAAGGCCGACCCCCTGCGCTTTCCCGATCTTTCCCTGGTTATAATCAAGCTTCTCGGAAACGGAGAGTATGTGGCGGAGAGGCCGGGTGATGAGGCCACCGGCCACTTCGGGCTGGCGGTCATGGACTACACCCACTCCACAGCCCCCAACCGCCGCTACGCCGACCTCATAACCGGCAGGCTGCTCAAAGCCGCGATGGAAGGGCGGCCTGTGCCCTACAGCCTGGAGGAGCTGGAGGCCCTGGCTTACAACTGCACAAAGAAGGAGGACACCGTGGTCAAAGTGGAGCGGCAGGTGGGCAAGAGCGCAGCGGCACTGCTCCTTAAAGAGAGGATAGCAGAGCAGTTTGAGTCTGTGGTCACAGGAGCAGGCGAGAAGGGGACATGGGTTCGACTCCTGGATCTGCCTGTGGAAGGCATGCTCAAGAAAGGGACCAAGGGCCTGGATGTAGGAGATCAGATCCGGGTAGAGCTATTATCTGTGGATGTGGAGCAGGGGTTCATTGACTTTAAAAGGGTTGCCTCTATTAAGGATGAGAATAATAAGGATGAGAAAGCAGAGCGCGGAGCATAGATGGAGAAGGTCTTCGAACCATGCTTGCCGAAATTCTGATCATCCTTTTGCTTCTGCTGGCTAATGCCGCCTTTGCCATGTCTGAGATGGCTGTGGCCGCTTCCAGCAAGGCCAGGCTGAAGGCCATGAGCGATGAGGGCCAATCGGGGGCAAGAGAAGCGCTGGAGATGGCGGAGGATCCCAACCACTTCCTCTCCGCAGTTCAGATCGGCATAACTCTGATCGCCACCCTCACCGGGGCTTTTGGAGGCACCACGGTTGCCGATGAGCTGGCCCTCTACTTTGAGGGCCATCCCGGCCTCTCGGCCTACAGCGATGCTCTGGCTTTAGCCATGGTGGTGCTGCCCCTCGCCTTCTTATCCCTGATAATCGGCGAGCTGGCTCCCAAGAGGATCGCTCTGAGCAGTCCGGAGCGCATCGCCTCTCTCTCCGCCCCATTTCTCTCTGCCTTCTCCCGGCTGGTCTCTCCCGCCATAAAGCTGCTGGGCTTCTGCACCAACCTGGTGCTCAAGGCGCTGGGTGTGAGGCCCTCCTCCGGGCCTTCGGTCACAGAGGAGGAGATCCGAATACTGATAGACCAGGGGACATCCGCTGGTGTGATCGAAGAGGAGGAGCAGGATATAATGGAGAGGGTCTTCTCACTGGGGGATCGGAGAGTGGACTCCATAATGACACCCAGGGGGGACATTGTCTGGCTGGACATCGAAGACTCACCTAAAGAGATCCAGCGCAAGATATCGCCTACATCTTTTTCCATGTTCCCTGTTTGCCGGGGAAGGCTGGATGACGTACTGGGAATAGTCGAGTCCGGGGATCTATTAAAGTGCAACCTGGCCGATCACAAAATGGATCTGAAGGCATCGCTTCTGCCGCCGCTCTTCGTTCCGGAGAGCATGAGGGCTCTGAAGGTCTTGGAGAGGTTTAAGCAGACGGGAATTCACCTGGCTATAGTTTTGGATGAATACGGATCGGTGCAGGGAATTGTGGCCCTGGTGGACCTCTTGGAGGGGCTGGTGGGCGACATTCCCCATATAGATGAGCTGGAGCAGCCCCAGATCGTCAAGAGAGAGGACGGCTCGTATCTGGTGGACGGCTCCATGACGGTCGATGAATTCAGAGACACCCTGGAGATGCAAATGCTGCCTTCAGAGAAGGAAGGGCAGTACAAGACTGTGGGCGGATTCATAATGGCTCACCTGGAGAAGATTCCTGCCGCCGGGGACTATTTTGAGTGGGAAGGATATCGATTTGAGGTTGTGGACATGGATGAGAGAAAGGTCGACAAGATTCTGGTGACACACCTGCCAGCAAAGAAAGAAAAAATGGGAAAGTGATGATATTGAAGGCGGTTATAATCCTCTCCGGCGGCGTGGATTCTACCACGCTCCTCTACAAGCTGCTGCAAGATGGCTGGCAGGTCGACGCCCTAACCTTCAACTACGCTCAGAGGCACAGGAAAGAGATCGACTGCGCTTCTGCCATTGCCGCCCGTCTCGCCGTCCCGCACCGCATCGTGGACCTCTCTGGCCTGGCAGGCCTTCTGGGCGACAGCGCCCTGCTGGGGAAAAAGGAGGTTCCGAACTGCCATTACACTGAGGAGGCGGCCAGGATTACAGTTGTACCCAATCGCAATATGATAATGCTCTCTGTGGCCGCCGGCTATGCTGAAGCCCATGAGATCCCGGAGGTCTACTACGCCGCCCACAGAAACGACAGCACTATCTATCCCGACTGCCGGGCTGAGTTCATAGAGGCACTGCGCCCGGCCATCCGTCTGGCCACGGCCTGGCATCCTGTGCAGTTGCAGGCGCCGTTTGCGGCCATGAGCAAGGCGGAGATAGTGAGGCTCGGCCTGGAGCTTGGCGTGCCCTACGAGATGACCTGGTCCTGCTACCGGGGCAAAGAGAGGCCATGCCGGAGCTGCCCCACCTGTATCGAGAGGGAGGAAGCGTTTGCCGTGAACGGGAGGATAGATCCGCTCCTGGCATGAGGGCGGGCATGGATAATTGATCACCTGTGCGCAAAGTTCGCCACTATCCTCTCGCCCACCGAGCTGACCCGCACGAATCCGTACCTTTCGAACTGCACCACCCGTCCCAGCTCCTCAGCGATCCCGGCCTCGCCCACGCCTTCGTCCACCCCATCCGGCTTTTTGACCACAACTCCCGGCCCATCCGCCGGAGCCCAGTGGATGATCCTGGTCCTCTGGGCCATTTCCCTGGCCAGGAAGCGCGCCCTGGCCGGCTCCAGGCTGGTGATCTCCACATTGCACAGGTCCTTGAGCCGGATGTTGTCCCCGACCTTGAGAGCCGCGAGATCGCTTCTGCAGATGAACAGCTTATTTCCCGCCGGAATCTCCCGCAAGCCCCGGTCGATGGCCGGGTGCATCGGGGCGTGAGCAACGGCAGGCACGTCCCCTTCGATCTCCAGGGCCACCGGGTCCCAGACGAAGAACCTGCGGTTGGCCTCCGGGTCGATGATCTTTCTGTTCTCGGCATAGATGGAGTCCATG